>JANYAB010000599.1 GCA_025355225.1 Bacteroidota bacterium | reverse complement strand
GTATCGAAGTGAGACCCATGCTGAATACTGCTGGCAAATAATTTCTGATGTATCTATCCCGATACAACCCATAGCTTATCGATCCAAACTTTATATCTTCGCGGTATGTATAACCGCCGCAAGTTCATCAAGCTATCGGCTGTCAGCGCTTCGCTCGCAGCTTTGTCACGGTCGGCCGTGGCTAAATCTTTGTCCTCTATTTCACCTCCTAATTTGCCAATAGTGATCTCCACCTGGGATTTTGGCATTATTGCCAATAAGGAAGCCTGGAAAACACTTGAAAAAGGAGGTCGCGCACTGGATGCCGTAGAAGCAGGTGTAAAGATACCCGAGGCGGATCCCAACAATCATACGGTTGGCAGGGCCGGATATCCTGACCGCGATGGACACGTTACACTTGATGCCTGTATTATGGATGAGTTTGGCAATTGCGGCTCGGTAGCTGCGATGGAATACATTACGCACCCTATATCTGTAGCACGTTTGGTAATGGAGAAAACACCGCATGTGATGCTTGTTGGCGAAGGTGCCACCCAGTTCGCGGTGGAACAGGGCTTTAAAAAAGAAAAATTGCTGACCCCGGAATCTAAAAAAGCATGGAAAGAGTGGCTCAAAACAGCAAAATACAGCCCGGTGATAAATATAGAGAATAAACATCATATGCCCGGCAGTAAGTACAACCATGATACTATCGGCATGTTGGCTATTGACGCTAAAGGGAACATATCAGGTGCCTGCACTACCAGCGGAATGGCATTTAAGCTGCATGGACGTGTTGGCGACAGCCCTATAATTGGTGCCGGACTATATGTTGATAACGAGGTCGGCGGCGCTACTTCAACTGGTGTTGGCGAAGAAGTTATCCGTAATGTGGGCAGTTTTTTGGTGGTTGAACTGATGCGCCAGAGTTATTCGCCCGAGGACGCTTGCAAAGAAGCGGTAAAAAGGATAATTAAAAAGAAGCCCGAAACGGCCAAACAGATCCAGGTCGGTTTTCTGGCGATCAACAAAAGAGGCGAATATGGCGCCTATGCTCTTCAAAGCGGGTTCTCGTTTGCAGTTTGCAACTCAGATAAACAAGATTTATTAATCAAAGGGAAAAGTATTTATTAGATAACGATAAATAATTATTAATCATTGGTTTAAATTTATTATTATCGTTGTTTTTTTATTATTTTTATCCTTGGTTTGCTATTTGTTGTCTATCTACCACTATGATTAAACTTGAAGTTTGTGCCAATTCAGTGGCTTCTGCGCTTGCTGCGCAGGATGGGGGCGCGTCAAGAGTAGAGTTATGCAAAAATCTTCGCGACGGCGGCACAACACCATCGTACGGACAAATTCTAATGGCCCGCAAACTTCTGCACATTAAGCTTTATCCTTTGATACGCCCGCGCGAAGGTGATTTTCTCTATTCTGATATTGAATTTGAGATCATGAAGGCCGACATTAAATGCTGCGTTAATACTGGTTGCGATGGTATAGTAATAGGCATTCTAAATGCTGACGGCAGCGTCGACAAAAAACGCTGTGCCGAATTGGTCCGATTAGCAAAAGAAAATGGGCTGGGTGCTACCTTTCACCGTGCATTTGATATGTGTTCGGATTTTTATCAATCACTTGAAGACATTATAGAAATAGGCTTCGAACGTGTTTTAACCTCTGGTGGTAAAAGTACCGCGATAGAGGGCGCCAATGTAATTGCCCATCTGGTTGAAAAAGCAGCTGGCCGGATCAGTATTATGCCGGGCGGGGGTATCAACGAAACTAACGTGGCCGACCTGGTCCATTTCACCTCGGTTACTGAGATTCATTCATCAGCTAAAAGTGTAGTGGAAAGCAAAATGGAATTTCAAAATGACCATATCATCATGGGGGCTAATTACATGGATGAGTTTAGCGTTGAAGTGACCAACGTTCAGAAAGTAAAAAATATATTAAAAATAGCGAACGGGAAGGCCAATTAATTAGTGAATGAGTGAATTAGTGAATTAGTGAATTGTTGTCTGAACCACTGATTTATTTGATTAAGAGATTTCGCTGATTAGACTTCTCCATAAATTGGATTAAATCGTATGTTTACGTAAGCCTTTTTAATTCGCAATGAACTTTCGGTTAATTACCTTGTCCCATCATTTGGGAAGCTTTTTTGACAGGCAATTCACTCAATCACTAATTCACTAATTCACTAATTCACTAATTCACTAATTCGCTTTACCAACATGATCTATTACACACAACTTATTTTTATAAAGCCGGGGTGCGAGCAGGAGTTCCATGCTTTTGAGGAAAAAGTTTTGCCGCTTTTGAAGGAACATAATGGGGAACTTGTTTATCGCATCAGGCCCGACAAAAGCGCGTTTGTTGAAAGCAGTCGCGAATTGCCTTATGAGATCCATTTAGTAACTTTTGGCAGCAAAGCTGATTTTGAGGATTATAAAACTGATCCGAAGCGCTTAAGCTCTATGGAAATGAAAAACAATTCTGTGGAAAATATAATTTTAATCGAAGGCTTCGCATTGTGATCGTATGTAAGTTAACTAACATCAAACTTACATTAATCAAAACACCGCCACTGGTACTATGATCTCAAAGCGGTTGCGACCTGTTCCGCCAAAAACATCAGGATCAGCCAAATAGCTATACCTGAAGCCAAATGAAATAGGCACCTGGTTGAACCATTGGGTATCAAAATAAACTTCAGCTCCGGTCGATCTGAAGTTTTTATACTTGCTGCCGTCGCTGAAACTATCCGTTCCGCGGGTGTAGTCATAAAAGAAATTACCCCTCAACCTTAATACGTATATGGTATTTGCAACGCCGGCATCAGGGTAAGCAATAGGGAAATGATAGTTAGCACCAATTTTATTCAGATTATGCAGGTTTTCGGCAATATAGCCCCGGGAAAAAGGGAAATCGTTTGAGAAATCGATCACATCATTTACGCCCTTTTGCTGATGGGCCGCGTTGATCAATAAATTATGATTGATCATTAAGCCGGGAAAAAAGAACGTCCCTGTTGCAAGAAACTGAGTTGCCGATAATCCGCTTATTGCTGATTTATAATTGAAACTAATACTTTCTCCAAAACGGGGAAAGATATTTTGTTTTGCTTGCTGAATATGATTGCTGAAGGTTAGGTAATTATTCAGATAAGTGTAATTCCTGTCTGGAAACAAAGCATTAAAAGGTGCCTGGAAATTGGTTTGACTGTAATACAGATCGCTGCCAAAAACTAAACCCGTAATATTTTTCCCTTGGGTAAAATTTAATGGAAACTCGAGACCGCCATGAAGATTAGTTTCGTTCCAGTACACATTACTCCCCTTATAAAATCCCCGGCGATCCGTGGTATAATCGACGCCCATACTTAAAAAGGGAAATAAAGCGCCATAAACGGCTTCAACGCCAAATTGTTTATAGCCTTCATTTCGATTATAGTCGAATGAAAGCTGAGACTGGAGGGTGTTAAGTACATTTTCGCCCACAAGCGCAATGGAATAGTTGGGATCGTTGATATTCGGAATCAGGCTATGAAAATTAAAAAGGTGATACGATTTTGGATATTTGATGATGGGAAGTTGTTCATCTTTTATCGTTGCCAACAGACCAGCCGCCGAATCCCGTTTCAGAGCAGCAATACCCATATCCGATAAACCACCTGGTAATACTGGCTTTAATTCGCTCCATTGCAGATCTTTTTTATTGAATTCACTCATTTGGTAGCCAACTGCTGTAAATCCAACCCAGGCAAACCGACTATCAGAAACAGCAGGTTGATAATTGCCAATATATCCAGGCTGCTGATGGTTTTCTAGCTCATACAATTTATTATTACTCACCGATAAAGCAAATAACAGGTTATTAATTCCCGATGTTGCTGTGAAATAAACGGTATCCTGTTTAACCGTAATAAAACCGATGGGCTGGTAAGAAAAAGGCAGCAAATAGATTGTTTTGCCTGTTTTGATATCAATTGAGGCTAATGACATCTGGCCCTTTTGATTCCTTACAGCTGATATTAACTTTTCGTGCCCGTAAAATTTAGGATAGGTAAAAAACGATTGATCAGGATTTGGCACCACACCAATGAGCTTTCCATCTAAGACATTTAATAAGTGAATTTCACTTTTGCCCGATGGCCCGACCTGTACCGCTACAATAGTTTTTCCGTCATCGCTGAAATCTGGTGAAAAATATTTGGTGTCCCTGGTAATTCTTTGCTCCCCTCCTGTCGCCACATCCAACATTACCAATTCACTAAAATCCCGGTAGGTCCATCGCAAATCGGGCCTGTAAGTGGCATAAACTATCTTGCCGGCATGATAAGCAAAATAATTATCCAACGACAGGTCACGCGCGCTGATGACCTTTTCCTGGTTGCCTGTTTTAATTACAAAAACAGGTAAATGATCGTACGTGCTTTTCATATAAATCAGCGTAGTATCATTTACAAAGACGGGATATTCTTCGTTAGCTATAAAATGTCGGGAATTAATTATTGATTTATCGGCACGATAGCTGCCGGGAGCCTGGTCAATTGATTGGCTTTCTATGTCAACGTAAAATCTTTTCTGAAAAAAGTTTAATCCGCTATCCCTTAAATGGACAAAGTCCTCCCCAGAATATTTTTTTATTGCCCGTTGTAAAGGATAAAAGCCGCCCTTAAATGCCGCGGCATCGTGGGTTACCTTTTTCCAGAACAGATCGCCGTACTTTTCCCGGCCGTATGCTACCAGCATATAACCCGTCGGGTACCAGTCGGGCGTAAAATCCCGGTAAGAACCGTTACGCAGTTTCATCCAGCTATAATCCTTGTGCGCTGCCCACAAGGCACGGTAGCCGTCAAAAAAATAAGGCAAACGCCCTCGGCCCTGATCGCTCACCAGCGTTTCGTTAAAAACAGCATCCCCCTCAAAAAACCAGTCTGGAATAGCCAGGTCATTGCCTAATGCCTGACCGCCTTCACCGAAAAGTATCCGGAGCACCTTAGAAAGTCCCACATCAAAATTATTGTACTGCTGCACATGCCTAAATTCGTGAATAGCCAATTGTTTTGGCCAGGGCAGGCTGCCTATGTCAAAGCTATTTTGTTCGGGCGTAAGAAAAAATTCGCTCCTGAATGGCGCCAGGCCCACATAAGCATTAGCTATGGTGGTTTGATTTTGCAATACAATACTGATCTGCTTCTGCTTGTAACCGATGGTAGGCTGTATCGCCCGGTTCATACGCTGAACAATATTGGCTACCTCCATCGCTGACGAGTCCAATCCTTTTGGAAATATCACTTTAGCCGCCTTTGTATTTATTTGGAGCCATTTGATGGATGGGGGGTTGCCGCCGAACTCCTGGGCTCTTGTTATAGTAGCAGTTGCAGTTAAGAGTAGCAGTATTAGCAACTGCTTAAGCGAAATTAAATACTTTATTTTGGTGCTCAAGGAAGATGGATATAATTGGTATGAAAGTAAATAAATTTGTCTGAACCTGAATTAAGAGAGTTTAAGAAATATCAGAATTTGATGCGACAAAGCAAAGTATCGAAAATTCGATATTCAAAAGACACTCCATCTGCTAAAACTACCTACATTTGCCGATTGTTATAATTAATCATGGCTAAAGTTTCAATTAACCTGGCAACAGGCTCAATACAAAAGGAAGACATCATTGTAGGCATTGATCTGGGAACCACCAATTCGCTGGTGGCTTTTATCGATCCGGATAAAAACCCCAAAGTGATCAATGATATGGGCAAGGGTGTATTGGTGCCATCCGTTGTGCATTTTGGAGCAGCAGAAGATATTACAGTTGGCAATGAGGCCAAAAACTATTTAATAACTGACCCGCAGAACACGGTTTTTTCGGTAAAAAGGCTGTTGGGCCGCTCCTATAAAGATATTGAAGATTATAAGGACTTCTTTTCCTATAAAGTTATTGATGACGACACCGAGAGCCTGGTAAAAATCAAAGTTGGCGATCGCTTTTATACCCCTATTGAACTTTCAAGCCTGATATTAAAAGAACTGAAGGAAAGGGCCGAACATGCTTTGAAAACACCTGTTAACCGGGCCGTAATCACTGTTCCCGCCTATTTTAACGATTCGCAAAGGCAAGCCACCCGCGATGCCGGTAAACT
>JANYAB010000691.1 GCA_025355225.1 Bacteroidota bacterium | reverse complement strand
GCCCTCAATGCCTTATTTATACTACCATCTGTGTTGATGAAAACGAATAGGAATAATTTGGAAATCGTGGCAAAAGGACACATTTTTCCTTCATTAAAGGAGTTTTTGGCGATTTTAATTACATTTTGTGTGACTGTTTTTGCATGGATTTTTTTTAGGTCCGATAGTGTATTCCATGCAATCAGTTATGTTTTAGAAATCTTTTCAGGATCTTTATTCGCTAGGCCAATTATAGATGCCAAAATGATGGTTCTTCTTATAACTCTGTTGATAGTAATAGAATGGATGGGCAGGGAGCAGCCATACGCGATAGCCAATATGGGATTAAAATGGCCTAAAGCAGTTAGATGGGCAGTATATTATGTGATGATATTTATTATTTTATATACAGCTGGCCCTGAGCAACAATTCATATACTTCCAATTTTAAATATGAAACGCTTTATATTTTATACTATACTTTTTTTTTCCCCAATTATATTACTTGGAATTTTTGCTGAAATTCTATTACGCAAAATTCCAAATGATTATTCTTATAAGAAAACATATTTGGATAGTAATTCCAAAAATATCAACGTTTTAATACTCGGTAGTTCACATGCTTTTTATGGGTTAGACCCGCGTTATTTTAAGTTCAATTGCTTTAATGCTAGCAATGTTTCCCAAAGTTTAGAGTATGATTACGCGATATTAAAAAAATACAACAGCACGTTGAGTAATCTGAAATATATTATTTTACCATTAGATGAGTTTTCATTGTACTTTGACCTTAAAAAGAGTATTGAACCCTGGAGGGTTAAAAACTATGAAATATACTATGATATCCATTTGTCAAATTCTATCACAGATAAAGCTGAGATTTTGAGCAATGACTTTAATGTAAATGGCAAAAGATTGTATAAATTTTATGTTAAGGATAAAACTGATGTTAACTGCTCCCGCTTGGGTTGGGGTGAAAATTATAATTCAAGTTATGCCCAAAATCTAGTATCCTCCGGTAAAACTGCAGCAAAAAGGCATCATATTTTAACTAATGAACATATAGCCCATAATATTTTAATTTTAACAGATTTAATTAAACTAGCTCAAGCGAAAAAAATTAAAATAATTATTTATACTTCACCTGCTTATAAAACATATGTGAGGTATGCTGACAAAAATCAACTAAACACTACCAGTAGCATTATTAAACAATTTTCTAAAAAATATTCGAATATATATTATCATAATTGGTTCACCGATCAATCTTTCCTAGCGACAGATTTTTATGATGGAGATCACCTTAATGAAATAGGGGCTAAAAAGTTTTCTATTAAACTGGACAGCGTAATTGCTACTCTAAATGACAAGTAATTTGTTTTCATTTACTATAGTATATGTAAAGGTATTTCATTCTTTGTGGAAGCGCAAGGCGGATGAAATGTCAAGGCCGAAATTCTGAAAGTAAATTTCAATAGGATTCGGATTAGTTTTCGAAAACAAGGACTGAAATTACCTAACTTCCTTTAGTTTAAAAGATGTTGGGCAGCGATATGGCCTGCGATCTTTTCTCTTCAGCTAAATTTTAAAAAAAGAGGGCAAATTGCCATTTGTGATGATAGATATGCATAGCTCTTGCTTCTAAAACGCCCCTGCCTTGACATGCTCAATTCCCATACGCATTATTGATAGACATCTCCATTGGCCCGGCTTCATTAAAATAAAAAGTTCCCCCTAAAAAATTGAAGAAATCGCTAAAATCGATGGTGAAATTTTTAATAAATTATATAATTTATGGAATATGACGTCATTTTTTATATATAAATGTATTTTTTGGGGTTTTTAACAAAATACATGATTATTTTATAAATAATTCATATTATCGCATTAAGTTGGTTATTTGTATGTAAATAACCAATTTAAGCCAGTTTAATTAATTAAAATTTCTGAATTGAACTTATTTTATGAAAAAAATTGAAGCGATTATTCGTACTTCGAAATTTGAAGACGTCAAAGCTGCCCTTAAACAGACGGGCATTGATTTTTTCTCCTATTGGGAATGCTATGGAGTCGGGAACGAACAGGTAACGGAACATCATAGTTATCGTGGTACTGTTTACGACACGCATTTTCTTTCCAGGCTGTTTATTTCAATCGTCTTAAAAGATGAAAATTTGGAAAAAACAATCACCTGCATCGAAAAGGCAGCGTACACCGGCGAAATTGGGGATGGTATGATCTTTACTTATAACATTGAAGAATCTATCCGGATCAGAACGGGCGAAAGAGGCAAAGCCTCAACGGCCGGTCCGGGCGATGAGAATAAATAATTTTAAAACAAATCAATCAATTGACATGACCAAAAAAATACTCATATGCTTATTGATAGCGTTACTGAATATCTCATTTAGTAACACATTTGCTCAAACTTCAAGAAAACCCGATCCGTCGGGCGTCAACACAGGCACTTCCGCCGATCTCGACACTGCGTCGTTCAAAGTGGTGGACACGTTGGCGAAAAGGAAAGATACCACTGTAGCTGCGCTAAACAGTTCTGTTAAAAAACTCGCAACTGCCGTTACAAATGTAGCCAATGCTGATGGCAAAAATAAAGTGGCCATTAATCTGGTTTGGCTGCTGATTACAGGGTTCCTGGTGTTCTTCATGCAAGCCGGTTTCGCGCTGATTGAAACGGGCTTAACGAGGGCCAAAAACGTGGCACACACGATGGGCATGAACCTATTTGTATATCCGGCGGGGTGCCTTGGATTTTTTGTTTGCGGTTTTGCACTGATGTTCGGAGGTGTGGGGGCTTTGGGAACGCTTGGCGGATTCGACGGCTTAAATCAGGAATTTACCATCAGTATCCTGGGCCATTCGTTTGGATTGTTCGGTACGAAAGGATTTTTTATGAACGGAGTGTACGATGTCGGTGTTTTGGGATTCTTCGTATTCCAGGCTGTGTTTATGGACGCTACCGCCACCATCCCGACAGGCGCAATGGCTGAAAGATGGAAATTTTCATCATTTGCAATTTCGGGTGTATTGATCGGGGGTCTGATATATCCATTATATGGAAATTGGGTTTGGGGCGGCGGCTGGTTGTCGCAACTGGGCGTTAATTTTGGTTTCGGCCACGGGCACCTGGATTTTGCCGGATCTTCTGTTGTTCACTTGTCTGGTGGTGTCCTGGCATTTGTGGGCGCAAGGATGATTGGTCCGCGTTTAGGCAAATACAACAAAGATAAATCGGCAAATGCGATCCCGGGGCACAATATCCCGATGGCAGTTTTAGGAACGCTGATATTAGCTTTCGGCTGGTTCGGATTCAATTCCGGTTCGACATTTGCAGGAACAGATTTCAGATTTGCAGTTGTAGCTTTCAATACGATGATCGCGTCATGCGGCGGCATCTTGGCTTCTACCCTTTGGATCTGGCATGTAAGAGGGAACAAACCTGATGTTAGTATGATGTGCAATGGTTTGCTTGCAGGGCTGGTGGCAATTACCGCACCTTGTGCGTATGTGACACCAATTGGAGGATTGATCATTGGGTTAGTTTCCGGCGTCTTAGTAGTAGAAGTTACGCTGTATATGGAGAAAAAATTGAGGATCGACGATCCGGTAGGCGCTGTTGCTGTTCACGGCGCTAACGGCGTATGGGGTGTGCTGGCCTTAGGCTTGTTTGCAGACGGTAATTACGGCGACGGAATCAACGGTGTGAAAGGTACTGTAACAGGCCTGTTTTATGGTGGCGGATGGGGACAGTTTATTGCTGAAGCAATTGGGGCCGCAACCAATATTGTGTTCATTGGTGCCGCAGGTTGGTTAATGTTTAAATTACTGGATAAGCTGGTTGGAAATAGGGTAAAGCCAGAAGTGGAAATGTACGGTTTGGATTTGCCCGAAATGGGAATAGATGGCTACTCGGGCATCAGGATGGATAAAAACGCAGAGACGCCGTTGTCGAGATAGTTAGTAAAATTGCGCCAGCTTTATTGTCCGTGGCATATACCAGAAGAGGCTGTCTCATATTTTCAATATGAGACGGTTTTTTTGTATAATCGGATAAGATTTTGTAAATCATTGGCTTGGGGACAAGGTCAAACGATTTGTATTCAAGCTGTACATCCAAAACCAGTTATTACCTCAGAGTCAGTTTAAAGAAAAAATATTAATAATGAACGGAATTAAATTTTTCAATTGTAATTGACACTGTTCATTTGTGAAAAAAAGTCACGTTTAGACTTTGTCAAAAAGTTTTCGAGTCAGGATTAAACCAGCACGATTCAAAAAACAAAGTGTATAAATAACAGGTTTTCAATATATTAAAAACATGCGTTGAGACTCCGATATTCTCCATAAATCAATAATCAGGCTTTTAGATTTTTTTTCTAAAAGCCTTTTTTTGTGGACACAACATATTGCCCGAGCAACTAATATTCCAATAGACATTGAAATAGCCGCGACTTTGAATATTAACGCACTTTCAATCCTGTTACATTGTCCTTTAAAAGGAATTTTGGATTTGCGGACATTTTAGATTTAATTTCATTTGTTTGCAGCTTTAGATTAGCGATATCAGCATCATTACCTTCGTGCAAAGAAACAAGCGCATTATTTCCTGCCGCCTTAGGTCTGGCAGGTGCGCTGAGACCATCAATAACCAGGTGATTAAAATGATCGCAGGATATAGCGTTTGTAAAATATGCCGGCAATGACTGCGCCCGGACTAAGCAGCAGGTGGATATTGCTAAAAAGTTGAACGGTGCCTATCACGAATTTACCAGTGGGAATATATATACTGTGCCGCCTCCCGCCTTTACGCAAGCGGCTATAGCATCAGCAAAACTTTTAGTACCAAGAGTATGTCCATCGCCCTGTGCACCAAAGCTCTTTACATTAAAGCTATCTCCCGGTTGTTGAGCATAGACGGGTACCTGCACAATAAAGAACAAGCATATTCCTAAAAAATATTTTTTTATAAATCATATTATTACTAATGTATTTCGTTTAAAATCAAGCGCTCAGTAAGCATTGTCGATGCTAAGTATCCTGGCTTATTTTTATCATGACTCCATATTATTTCCGGTCGGAGAATATAACCCCGGAAAAAAACGCCCCCCCATCTTATGACCTTCTGGGATCGGATCAGTTCCATTCAACAACGGTGTAGATGAAGCTGATTTTGTACCATCAGCAAATACGTTTATTACACATGCCCGTCTGGAATTGTTTGATCTGTTTTCATTGGATCCATGCAATAATAAAGGATGGTGAAATGTACCATAACCCTTTTTCATTTCTATTGCAACAGGAATGAATTCCTTTTTTTGCTCATCAGTGAGGTGATCTGTAATGCTGTCCATATCACCTGCAAGCTCTGGTTTTTCAAGCAATCCCCAATTGTCGCTTTTGGGTATGTAAAGCAAGCAACCATTTTCAACGGTCGCGTCGTCCAAACCAATCCAGCATGTTAAATGCTGCATCGGAACTGTCCTTGTCCAATATGAATAATCCTGATGCCAGGCAACAACTCCTCCATGATGGGCCGGTTTACAGAATAATTGGTCATGCCAGAAACGAACTCCTTTATTTCCAAGCAACTGACTCGCTGCCATAAGAAATGCGGGATTCCAAAGTATATCATGGAAACCTTTAGTAATTCGCCAGGCCCCTAACGCATGAAATAAAACGGTTTCAGGATTTGAAGATTCGTTTGAATGAAATTCATGGAATAGCGGATTACCCGGATGATTTGCGCTGGTAATTTGTTGCAGATCATTATTTAAAATAGCAATTTGCTCATCATCTAAAAGCTTGATGTTACTTAAATATCCGTTTTTATTAAAAAACCGTATTTGGTCGTCAGTCAGCCTGTATTCATCCCATTGATCTTTGCTGGCGGGTGTTTTAAAAGTGTCGGTTATCTGATGATGGAATTCGGAGAGGTCTTGCATGACAATTTGTTTGATTTAAGAACAAGGTACAACATTACGGGGCAAAGATAAAATTGGAGGGTATCGCAGGCCATTTACATATGAGTGAAGAAAACTTTTCGAGATTTTTCAGCAGGGCCATGAAAAAGAATTTCTTCACTTTTTTAAATGAATTCAGGCTTAACATCGAATGTAAACTACTGATTGAAACAGACATGCAGGTTAAGTAGATAAGTTATTCTTGCGGCTATGAAACTTTGCCTTTCTCTTACCGGCAGTTTAAGCGGTTTAAACAAATTTCGCCTTTGCAGTTCAGGCTAAAATATCACAAAATGGACCGTCTGGAAGTATAGCAAATTCCGGTTTCCTCTTACGCAGATGAGACAGATCAAAACTATCTTTAAAATGACTCACACAATGCCATAAAACTTTTATTGGTGTTTATCGTCATAAAATATGATATAAATCATGTTTATTTAATTTCAATTTCGGGACTTTTGCATCATGTCAAAACCGATAAGTGATAAAACGCGCATTTTTGAACTATTAAACTATAATAAAGACGGAGTCATTGATGCTTTGGTCAACCTCAATAAAAACTTTTCGAAGCTTAAGAATCCTATTTTAAGAAATCTATTAGCCAGAAGGGTCACCATTGCTGATGCCTGTAAAATTGCCGGTTGTACAATTTCTGATTTTATGGAGCGTATGAAACAAATTGGGTTTAGCGTAGATACGGACCAAAGTGACGAAGTTCAATTATCTCAGCCAACCTCTGAAATTAAAAAATCGGATAGCTATTTGGAACTTGACGTCCGCCCAATATTGGCACAAGATCAAGACCCGCTTAAAGCAATTCTGGCAAGTATTAATAAGCTGGAGGAAAACCAGGGATTAAAGCTGATCAATACTTTCGAACCACTACCCCTTATTCACTTACTGGCTGATAAAGGATTTTCACATTTTGTGGAGACTGTTGATAATAATACGGTAATAACTTATTTCAACAGAGCCCCTTCTGTGGAGAAAGAAATCATTTCGCTTCCAACAGACGAATTTACTGTTAACGAGGGACCGTTCGACAATTTATTAGCCGCAATCGCCCCCGCTAAAATTAAATACCTCGATGTACGGCAACTCGAAATGCCTAAACCGATGCTGTCAATTTTGGAACAAACCCAACATTTAGCTATCGGAGATGCCTTGTTTGTATACCATAAGAAAATACCGGTTTATCTGCTTCCCGAACTGGAAAAACAAGGATTAAAATATCTTTTTAAAGATGTCTCTACCGGCAATGTAAATATGCTGATCTATAAACCATGACTGCCATAAAGACGAAAGCCGGGCTTTACCGAATAGTAGTGATACATTACTTGGTAGCCGCATTATGTTTTTTCTCCTTGCCGGTAATGATGTTATTTTCTTTAAAAGCATTTACCGGCCATTATTTTCATCCCCAAATTTTAGCCATAACGCACATGGCTGCATTGGGTTGGGGCACCATGATCATTTTGGGTGCATCTTATCAATTGATTCCTGTTGTACTGGAAACAGAATTGTTTAGCAGGAAATTGGCATGGGTAAGCTTCTCCTTGTTTTTACCTGGATTAATTGCTTTAGTTTATTCGTTTTGGGTGTTTGTGCCCGGCATACACATGCAATGCGGAGCGGCATTATTATTAGTCGCTATCATTTTGTTTACTATTAATGTGTACTTAACGGCGAATAAGAAAAAGCAGCAATCTATTCATGAGGACTTTATTTTCAGCGCCTGTCTGTGCCTTTGTTTTACAGCGGCTTTGGGAACCGCGCTGGTATTTAATTTCACGATTTCAATATTTTCACAAGATCAGCTTCATTTTTTAAAAATCCATGCACACTTAGGCGTAGTCGGGTGGTTTTTGCTGATGATCATTGGCGTAAGTTCAAAACTGGTGCCAATGTTCCTGGTATCATCCTATCAAAAAACAAAACTGCTATCGTTTAGCTACTATTTAATCGTTTCTGCCTTATTATTGTTCCTGGTGGATTCTTACTTTTCAGGAATAAATTACCGGACTTACCTGATTGCCCTATTGGGTGTCGCGGGCGTTTTTTGTTACTTGCTTTTCATATTTAAATGCCTTAAATCGCGTATGCGGAAAAAGATCGATGTCCCGATGATGAGTACTTTTCTTTCATTCATCTTACTGAAGATCGCAATTATCATCATACCTTTTATTATTTACTATCATCTTAAAAACAATCCTGTAAGTATCCGTTATTCCTTAATATATGGCGTGCTCCTTTTTATGGGATGGATCACTGCTTTGATACTTGGGCAAACATTTAAAACCTTGCCTTTTATTGTTTGGGTAAAACATTACGAGCATTTGACCGGTAAAGTAAAGACGCCTATGCCAGCCGATCTTTTTAATAACAGCCTGCTAAAGATCCAGTCTTTGGGGTTTATCATTTTCTGTATAACTTTTATACCCGGATGCTTTTTCATGTCGCAACCATTACTATATACAGGTATAAGCGCGTTAATAGTTACAGCTGCTATGTACCTGGCAAATGTTTTTATTATGCTGTTTCATAAAACTAAAACCTATGGAAAACTTTGATATAACTGACAACCTATCTTTTATGAAGATAGAAATTCTGGAAACTCTTCGCTTGGTGATGGACCCGGAATTGCACATCAATATTATTGACCTGGGCCTGGTATATGGCGTCAAGATTGATGAACCCAACAAACAGATCAATATCGAAATGACGCTATCTTCTTCTTATTGCCCTATGGGTGAAAGCATTTTATCAGCAGTTAAAAATTGCGTCGAAAGTCATTATGCAGATTACAAAGCTAATGTTGAACTGGTATGGGAACCGGTTTGGTCATACCATAGTATAACGGATGAGGGTAAAAGATTACTTGGTATATAAAATGGAATGGGTGCGAAAACTTAACCTACCGAAATGGGCCATGATAAATTTCATAGTTCTCACTGTATTTGGGTTAGTACTTCGTTATAAACAACTTTACGATCTGCCCATTGCAGATTATCAATTCATACTTCATGCACATTCTCATTTTGCCTTTGCTGGATGGATGTTTTTTGCGATAGCCTTACTCATAAGCCGTACTATCGCCGGTAAACAACACACCTCCGGTTACAGCTATGTATTTGCTCTTTCGTTGATAAGCGCTTACGGAATGCTGATCAGTTTCTCGTTTCAGGGTTATAAACCGGTTTCAATTATCTTCTCAACGCTTTTTGTGCTGGTCACCTATCGCTTTACTTACCTGGTTCTTAAAGGCGATACCTTAAAAAATGCTGTAAATGAAGCAGCTTATAAACTAATCCGCGGCGGGTTGATCTTTCTCTGCTTGTCGTCATTAGGGCCCTTTGTATTAGGTCCCTTAACTGTATTAGGATTTAAAAACACACCTTATTACCAGGATGCCATTTACTTTTACCTGCATTTTCAGATGAACGGGTTTATGCTTCTTGCAGCCCTCGGCTTATTTGCTTCAACATCACTCACTACATCACTAACTAAAGACAGCAGTAAATGGCTTAACCTGTTCATTTATTCGGCTATTCCTCTTTATTTTATTTTTACCTTATGGGAAAAGCCAAATGACTGGATATGGGTATTGGCCTCTTTCAGTAGCGGCTTAAACTTGCTAAGCTGGATAATGTTATGCCGCAATTTCCGAAAGCACGCCAATAAATTTTCATTCCTTGTAAAAGCAGCCCTTATTGCAGCTACCCTAAAGATTATATTCCAGGCGCTTATTTGTTTTCCCTCAATAGGCGAATGGACTTTTCTGAACCGTAACCTGATAATTGGTTATATTCATTTACTGACGCTCGGTATCATCATGCCTTTAATTATTGACCAATTTATAAAAAAAGGGTTTTTAAAACTCGATAAGATGTTAAACGTAGTCAATTGGGTCTATATTCTTTCGGTTATAATATACCTGGGATTACTTTTTATTCAACCTTTACTTGCACTGTTTTTTATAGTTATTCCTCAATACCAATTCACGTTGTTTTTGCTGTGCTCATTATTTTTGCCAATTGGTTTCTTCCTGCTGGTAAAAGTTAAAAAAGCCGAATAATTGCGCTATAATAACCTGAAATGTGATGAAAATCATTTTTAAATAAATAATAAAAGATAATTTTGTCTTTTATTATTAAACAAATAAACAATGGAAATCTTAGACATCCTTAACGTAACCGTTATAGAACCGCGGTTAAAACATCCCACTATTTTCGAAAAGTTTGATTCCCTATTACCAGGCGAAGCATTCATTATCAATAACGACCATGACCCGAAGCCGCTATACTATCAACTATTAGCCGAGCGCGGGCAAATATTTGCCTGGGATTATTTAGAAAGCGGGCCTGAAACATGGCAGGTAAAAATTGCTAAAAACACCGATGCTGAAAATGCCGAAACTATTGGAGAGATCGTAGCAAAAGACTACCGCAAGGCACAGGTTTTTAAAAATTTAGGTATTGACTTTTGCTGCGGAGGTAAAAAAACCATAGCTGAAGTCTGTGAAAAGAAAGGTATTGACCCGGAAGAAGTGGAACGCCGGCTTGCATCAATAAAAGGTAATAATACAAATAGTGAAACCGATTATCAAAAATGGGATATAGGTTTTTTGAGTGATTACATTATCAACACTCATCACCAATATGTTAGAGATAATACGGCCTTTATACTGGAAATAGCGCAAAAAGTGGCCAGGGTTCATGGGGATCGCCATCCTGAATTGATCCGGGTAGCAGAATTATTTTCGAGAGTTGGAAATGACCTGACTTTGCATATGATAAAGGAAGAAAAAATACTATTCCCATTCATCAAACAGTTAGCTCATATATACAAATCAGGAGGCACTGTACCGGTAGCCGACTTTGGGAAAGTATCCGTCCCTATCCGGGTAATGGAATCTGAGCATGAACAGGTAGGTGGTGATTTTGAAATTATCCGTGAGATCACAAATAATTATCAACTACCGGTCGATGCCTGCAGTTCTTACACTATCCTATTTAAGAAATTGGAAGAGTACGAGAACGATCTGCACCGTCATGTCCACTTAGAAAGCAATATATTGTTCCCGAAAGCGATACAACTGGAAAAAGAATTATCTTGAAGAGCAGGTTAATTACAACAAATTTTAAGTTTGCAGAATTATTAAAAAACAAATGATACTTTCAAAATCATGTGAATACGCGATTAGGGCAACGGTATACGTTGCCTCTAAAAGCCAAAAAGGTGAAAAGGTCGGGATAATCGAAGTTGCGAAAGCAATTGGCTCTCCTATGCATTTTACCGGCAAGATTCTGCAAACCCTGGTTCGTAAAAAAATTCTTTCTTCGGCAAAGGGACCTAACGGCGGTTTTTATATAGACAATAGCCAGTCAACCTTTCTTATTGATGTTATCAGGGCAATTGACGGCAACGCCATGTTTGTTTCTTGTGTACTCGGGCTCGAAAAATGTTCAGAAACACAACCCTGCCTCATGCATGAACAAGTTAAGCCGATCAGAGATCAGCTATTGGTTGAATTCAGCAAACATTCAATAAATGAACTGGTACCGGATTTCGAACAGAACAAGCATTTTCTAAAATAAAAAATTTGTTTAAATAAAAGACATCGTCATCTTTTATTAAGATATAATACAAACAATATTTAAATAACGTATTTAAATTAAAAATGGCAAAAAATATGATGCATATCATGTTTTATAGTAAGCCGGGTCACCCTTCTCAATCCACATTAACCATAATTTTACAAAAACAAATAGCAATTAAAATGAAAACTTTAAGAAACTTTATTCCGGCTGCAATCATAGCAGGTATAACTCTTTTATATGCCTGCGGCGGATCTGATCAACAATCAGCTACATCCGGCGAAGCATCATCAACCTCTGCAACAGCGACAACAGCTGATATAGATCCGGCTGCAAAAAGTGAAAGCAAGGGGGTTGGAAGATTTACTTCGGTTCAAATAGGGGCCATCGATCCGGCAATGGCTGGAAAAGGACAAGCGGTCTTTGCTGCAAAATGCGCCGCCTGCCATAAAACTACTGATCAAAAAATAGTAGGTCCTGGTTTAAAAGATGTTACCAACAGGCGTACACC
>JANYAB010000586.1 GCA_025355225.1 Bacteroidota bacterium | reverse complement strand
CGTTTACCTGCAAGAAAAAGGATTGAAGGAAGACTGGGTTAAATTAAAGTAAAAAACAGAGTATTAAGTAGAGGTACAAGGATTTATCCTTGTACCTCTACTCCTTTTCAAGTTTTTTTTTTATCTCCTGCAATTGTGCTTTTTCAGCTTTTTGCAGCACCGGGTATTTTAACTTTAGCTCTTTAATTCGGTCAAGGATTATACTTGAAATAGCGATACGTGTGAACCATTTTTTATCTGCAGGTATCACATACCAGGGATTTTCGGGCGTAGCAGTTTCTTTGATCGCTTTTTCATAAGCCTTCATATAGTCGTGCCAGTATTCACGCTCAGTAACATCGGTCGAAGAAAATTTCCAGTTTTTCGAAGGATCGTCGATCCGCTCAAGGAAACGTTGTTTTTGCTCCTCTTTTGAAACATGAAGAAAGAATTTGATGATCACGGTTCCATTCAGAAATAAATGTTTTTCAAATTCGCGGATACTTTGATAGCGATGTTCCCAAAACCCTTTACCTAATTTTTTTACACCGTCAACGTCCGGCAGGTTTTCCTTTAACAGCAATTCAGGATGTACTTTTGTGATCAGCACATTTTCATAATGCGAACGATTATGGATACCAATCCTGCCACTTTCGGGCAACGCCTTATAATGCCGCCATAAAAAGTCGTGCTCGTATTCCTCGGCGCTGGGCTGTTTAAAGCTAAAAACCTGGCATCCCTGTGGATTTAACCCCGACATAGCATGTGAGATGGCGCTGTCCTTTCCGCCGGCATCCATGGCCTGAAAAATGATGAGTAAAGCGTATTTTTTTGCAGCGTATAATTCATCCTGCATTGCAGCAGTTTTTTTGATCAGTTCCTCTAAAACGGTCGAAGTATCTTCCTTTTTATAGCCGGAAGTATCAGCGGGGTCAAAATCTTTCAGCGAAAATTTTTTACCGTCTGTAATTTTAAATTTGTCTGTTAAATGTTTCATTTTAAAAATTTGTCGTAGAGACGCTATGCATTGCGTCTCTACGACTACGTTTCTACAATCACATAAAATTTACCTGTTAAAATTACGTTTTTTATATTTGTCCATCCGGCTATGATTTAGAGCCATAATTTTACATCTTTACCCAATGTTCCGACGTATAAAAAACAAAATTCTCCGTTATTTCGTCATCTTCATCTACTTTGTTATTATCTTTTTTTGCGCCATAGAGCTTAACTTCCTGTGGCTTTTTGGATATTCTCCTGATGTACAGGACATTAAAAATCCAATAATGTCGGTTTCCACCGAGATTTATTATGCTGATGGTAAATTAATGGGGCGTTTTTCCAAAGAGAACCGCACACCTGTCGAGTTCAAAAGCATCTCCCCTAACCTGGTAAACGCATTAATATCAACAGAGGATGTTCGTTTCTATAATCATCACGGAGTTGATTTTTATTCTTTTTTTACCAGCATGTTATCTACGGCAAAAGGTGATAAACGCGGAGGCAGTACCATTACACAACAACTGGCAAAAAATTTGTTTGAGACCCGCAAAAAGAAATCGCAGGGATTGATAAGGCACGTCCCTATGATCCGCACCATGGTTTCTAAAGTTAAAGAATGGTTTACGGCATTTGAAATAGAGCGTATTTACAATAAGAATGAAATACTCACCTTATATTTTAATACTGTTCCGTTTGGTAACAACACTTTTGGCATTAAAGCTGCTTCATTAAAGTATTTCAACAAAACGCCGGATGCGCTTAATCCGGCACAGGCAGCAATGCTGATAGGCATGCTTAAAGCTACTTCAACCTATAACCCAATAAAAAACCCGGACCGGTGTACAGAAAGACGAAACATCGTATTGGGGCAAATGGAAAAATATGGCTCCATCAGCAAAGCCGAATATACTGCTGATACACAACAACCGCTTAACCTGGATCTGAGTTACGTGGAAGACGAATCCCAGGGCGATTCGTACATACGCCGTGCGGTAGAAAAATGGCTTGACAAATGGTGTAAGGATAACGGTTACAACCTGTATGAAGATGGATTAAAAATTTATACCACCATTGACCCACGTCTGCAGCAATACGCCGAAGAGGCTGTTGCCGAAAAAATGAAGATGCTTCAAAAGCGTTTCAATAACCTTTGGGGTAATAAAAACCCCTGGCGCGATTTAAGCGGCGACGAGATAGTAGATTTTTTATTGAAAGCTGAACAGCATTTGCCGGTTTATAAACTTTTAGACAAAAAGTATCACGGGGATATGAGCCAGATACAGCAATATTTTGATAGAAAAAAGAAAATGAAAGTGTTCTCATGGAACGGAGATAGAGACACTGCTTTTTCGAGCGCCGATTCGATCAAATACTATACCCGTATTTTAAATACGGGAATGATGACCATTGAACCGTCGAGCGGTAAAATTAAAGTTTGGGTGGGCGGCATTGATCATAGGTATTTTAATTATGACCACGTAAATCAGTCAAAGCGTCAGGCGGGTTCAACTTTTAAACCGTTTGCTTATGTAACGGCTTTAGATAACGGCTTTACACCTTGTGATAAATTTACCGATAAACCGGTGTCCATCAAGTTTATGAATGCCGGTAAACCTGATTTTTGGCAGCCACAGAATGCTGATTTTCATTTCACCTACCAGGATATGTCTTTGCGCTGGGCAATGGGTAAATCCGTAAATTCCATCACTGCCCAGGTAACCGAAAAAGTGGGCTGGGATAAGGTGGTTGAATATGCCCATAAATGCGGCATCGAAAGCCCGCTAAAATCGGTGCCTTCTGTTTCGTTGGGTACTAATGATGTTTCTGTTTTCGAAATGGTGAGAGCTTATAGCACCTTTTTAAATAAAGGCCAGCGGATAGATCCAATACTGGTAACTAAAATCACCGACCAGGACAACAATGTGCTTGCTGAGTTTACTTTAAAAAGCGAGAAAGTTTTAAGCGAAGAAACCGCATGGCTGATGTTATATATGTTCAGGGGGGGCATGGAAGAACCAGGAGGAACTTCGCAGGCTCTATGGGAATATCCGGGTTTATGGAAAAAAGACAACCAGATAGGCGGTAAAACGGGCACTTCATCAAAATATGTTGATGGTTGGTATATGGGAATAACTAAGGACCTCGTAACTGGCATATGGGTGGGCGCCGATGACCGCAGTGTTCATTTCACTACTTCCGAATCTGGCGAAGGCTCGCATACTGCCCTGCCTATTTTTGGGCGCTTTATGGAAAAAGTTTATGCTGATCCGAAATCAGGGTATACTTATGGTCAGTTTCCAAAACCGTGGTCAAAAATCACAAAAGAATATGATTGTCCTTCGCCACGGTTATCTATTGATAGTTTGGAAACCGACAGTTTGAATTTGCCTGTTGACACATCAGGAATTAAACCTCCTCCGACTGACGAGGAAAACCCTGAAAATAAACCGTCGACACAAAATAAATGACAATAATAAATAATATCGGATTTCGGATATTCGATTTCGGATTTAGACAATTTTCTTTGAGTTTTAATGTTATATTTTTTGCTAAAATAAATTCGAAATTGTCCTGATTGCTATCAGGATTCAAAATATTGTAAACTGTCTCATTATTATCAATATAATAAATCCGAAATCGAACATCCGACATCCGAAATAAAAAATTGATTATGAATAAAAAATTCCCAAGCTTAATCAAAGTCAAAAAATATTCAGTTAT
>JANYAB010000585.1 GCA_025355225.1 Bacteroidota bacterium | reverse complement strand
CCCAGTTCGATTAATTGGTTAATCGTATTTCGGCCAAAACTAATATTCAGATTATCTGTGAGGCCGTACTCAAACCCAATATAAACATCTTGCACCCTATCAAGGCCATAAAAGGTCTTGCCCCCGCCGGCCCCGCTTGATATATCACCAAAACGGTGGATTACCAAAAAGTTCAGATTGTTTTTCTTTACTGTTTCGGTTGTCGGGGATAGTATAAGCCGGGACGCTTTAAAGACAGCTACTACATTTGGTTGTTTACCGCTGCTATCTAACGAATTCATCAATGAGTCGGCCGATATTTCTTTTCCGGTTCCTTTTTTTTGTTTATCAGGTTGCTGTGCTTTTACCACTGTACCCAGGGTTAGCAGCACTAAAAGTATAATTGTTCTTTTCATGAATTGTTGTTTATTTTGATGAACTATTGCTTTTATAAACTGCATATGTTGCTGCGACACGAACCCGTATGCTTTCGGCTATATTGTGAAAAACGATCTTTGGTATTTCGATGTGATGGTCGGCGCACTTCACAATAAATTCTGATGTCATAGTCAATACGCCGTTATTTATTTTAAGGTTGCCTGTTACAGTGCGCGTTTGTGTAACACCGTGCACCTCCAGTTCGCCGGTTACTGTTACAGGGTAACTGCCATCCTTTGTAAGGTCGGGATGCTCCTGCATTTTACCTTTAAATGTGGCTTTCGGATATTTGTCACTTTCCATATAGTCCGAATTAAAATGCTCTTCCATCAACGACTTCGGAAAATGCAGCGAACGGATGGGCAAACTGAAGGCAAGTTCGCCAGTAGATGCGTTATAAACCGATACACCGGCAGTCGAATTAGCTTCAATATCCTCGATGGGCGCGCTTGAATACATGTTGATTTTTGCATTTTTACAGGTGTAGACGTCCTGCCCTGCCTGGTTGATGCTCATCCAGGCAAGTAAAATTATACTGATATATTTCATGCTACTTCGGTTTTGAAAATGAATTTAAGTTCCAGTTGAAGCCTACCGCCACCCCGGTGGTTTGAAGTCTGACCTGGCTGGCCCCAACATCTGACAATGGAATTTTTAAATATGGTTGAATTACTAAACCTAAGTTTGAATTAATTGGGTGTTCATAGGTAGCATTAATATTAACTATACTGAGGATATTACGATTTTGATTAACAACGCTGAAACCAGAAGGACCGGTAGCATAAGGATTAGAATAATTAAACGTATAATCCTCGCGCAGCATAAAGTACGATGATAAGCCCGAACCAATAGTAATTTTGTTACCCCGTTGGCTGTATACCTGGTAATTTACAACAACCGGTATTTCGAGCATGCGGCAATTTGCGCTGACACTTGATGGCGGGGTCTTAAACTGATAAGAGGTGTGATAATTGCCAAAATCGGTAAGGTATGGTTTAATATCATACGATGCCCCGGTGCTGATCGTCCATTTTTTTGATATTCCAACCGTGAGCGCTAAACCAAAATTGCCTCCGATCTTACTTTGCTGAAAAGAGGAGTTTACCCCATTCAGGTCGGAAGACGCGAGCACACCGAACGCAAATCGCGGGCGACTGCCCGGTTTAGGCTGAATGGTACTTTTTACCTTTAAAGGTGAAACAGCGGCCACCGTTGCAAGGTTATTAGCACTGGCACTATCTTTTTGCTTAGGTGCCGAATTTTTTGCTGGATTAGCTATAGCACTAAAATCCTTTTCATTATCTGCAGCAGATAAATCTTTTTTACCATCAGCAGCACTTAAATCTTTTTTAATAGCTAAGTCTTTTTTGTCTGAAACATTGTTATTGGCAATAACTACCCGGTTACTAATGCTGTCAGGCGAAGGTTTATTAGTTGTGCTAGTTGCCGCTATTGTTTCAACACCTGGTTTGGCTGTTATCTTTGTTCCATTTCCGGTAGTACCACGGCGGTCCCCACCAGCAGATAAGGGTAAGAACGATTTGCTATTTTGCCCGCGCCCGGAGATGCCCGGGTTTTTAGCATAATTGGCAGGACTTAGTGTCTTTATTTTGGTACTATCTGCCGTTTGCTGAATGGAGCCGCCGCTTGTACCGTTATTTTCTTTTGAATGATGAATAGCTGTCACTTGTCCTGGCTTGGTATTTTTAACAATCCCGGGCTTGAAAAACATCCAGCCCAAAAAAAGTAGTAATAATGCCGCAGCACTACCCAAAAAAGGCAACCAATAAACTATCCCGGCACGTCTTTTGCGCTGATCCAGTAATTGCTCCATAGCATCCCAGTCGGAATCCCTGAAAGCAGGCTCACCGACCGGGTCCTCCATGCCCTTTTTGAATAAATTATCTAACTCTTCGTCCTTCTCCTTTTTCATCCCCTAAATATTTTTTTTAATAAACACCCCTTGTTTGTCAACCTTATTGATAGCAACAATTGGTGAATAACCCATTCCATCGTTGTAATTGGTATTATTGGCAGATGAGTTAGCTTCAAATATCATTTGTTTTAATTTTTGCCTGGCCTTATGCAAATTTGACTTTGATGTGCCCGACGTTATATTAAGCATTGCGCCAATCTCATCATGAGAGTAGCCTTCAATTGCAAATAAGTTAAATACAGTCCTGTAAGCGGTCGGAAGTTTCTGTATCATTGCCAAAAGGTCATCATAGTTAAGCTTCCTGTCGGCCAGTTCACCATCACTTATGTTTTCGGCTTTATCCAAATCCTCGGTGTACGCCATTTTGAGATTAGCGCGGTAATAATCAATGGAAACATTCATCATAATTTTCCCGAGCCAGGCCTTAAACGGCCTCGATACATCATACGTTTCGATACGGGTAAAAACCTTAAAAAAACCCTGGTTCATTACTTCCGCAGCTTCTTCCCTATTATTAGCATAACGCAGGCAGATACCCATAGAGAATCCATAAAACGCTTTGTACAGCATTTTTTGACTACCCCTCTCCTGTCTAATACAGCCCCCGATCAGTTGATGTAACTCTTCTTCGCCCATTAGGTGATCGCCTGTTTGCTTAATAAATATTAACCTTATCCACGTACATCACGTTATTACCCTGTTAAAGGTTGCCTCTTAATAATACCCGGAAGGCACCCGCAACATAACGCATTAATTACCAGGTAATTAATTTTTATATTTCTTATAAAACCAGGTTTATGGAAAACGTATTAATATACGCATTTAAGTTTTTTATAATTAAGCTGTCTTCCTATCATTTGTTTTAATTAAACAGCCCATTAAAATTATTTAAGGCCACAGGCAACCTTTCCAGCGATGGAACCGTGATACTTTTAATAAAGCTAAAAATAGATGGTTCCTGTTTCAATTGTTATCATTACTAAGAATGAGGCGGAAGTTATCGCTTCGTGTATTAATGCAGCTAAGTTAATTTCTGACAATATTATTGTGGTTGATAACGGCAGCACAGATGAAACCCGGGAAATAGCCCATGCCTGCGGGTGTTTCGTGTATAAGGAAAGCTGGGATGGTTATGGTGCTAATAAAAACAAAGGGATAGCACTGGCAAAGCATGATTGGATATTGAGCATTGATGCAGATGAAATACCCGATGATGAGTTGATCACATCGCTGCACAAATTGAAATTTGATAACCCTGAAATAGTATACGATATCAGTTTCAAATCATACTTCGGACAAAAACCAATACATTTCGGCAGCTGGGGACGCGACCATCATCTCCGTTTGTTTAACCGCAAATTGGTAAAATGGTCTGAACCGCCGGTGCACGAAACATTGATACTACCGGGAAGAATTACTATTAAAAAGTTAAAAGGCCACATTCACCATTACTCGGTAAAAGACAGCAACGAATTCTATAATAAAACGCTGCACTACGCCAAACTAAGCGCCGGGAAATATTTAATAAACGGTAAAAAAGCAACCTTCATTAAATTACACATATCGCCATTGTTTCATTTCCTTAAAAACTATATCGTGTTTTTAGGATTCCTTGATGGCCGGGAAGGCTGGAATATAGCAAAAATGATATCGAAAAACACCTGGCTTAAATACCATTATTTGAAAAAACGCTCCGGAATTACCTATCGGGAACAAGAAAGCACCAAGGACAATTTGGTGGTTGAGTACTGATGTCAAGTCAAAAGTCTTCCCGATAGCTATCGGGAGTCTAAAGTCTTAAGTCGCGCAAATAACTATTGGGATTTGGTTTTTTCTTTACTTAGGACTTTCGACTCAAGGCTCAAGACTAAAATTTTTCCATTAACTTGGCCTAAGACTAAAATTCTATACTCCGTTAATGAAAAGAAAGCTTGTAAATAATCTTTCGGCCAATACTTTACAGCTCATCATTAACCAGTTATTTGGCCTTATTATATTTTATATATTATCAACGGGCCTGGATAAAAACAGCTTCGGGCAAATCAACCTGGCATTAGCGCTGCTGCTGGCCATATTTAACATCCTTTCGTTTGGTATCGACCAGATCGTTGTAAGAAAAGTTGCCTCCGGCGAAAACCCCCGATTGATATTATCAGTTTACATCAGTCATGTATTAATTACCGGGATAGCGTTTTACGGACTGCTGCTATTCGGGAGGGTTTTATTTCCAACCGCCATAAACCCCTATAACCTCATATTATTAATAGGCGCGGGGAAATTGATGATCTACTTTTCAACGCCCTTTAAGCAGGTGGCTATAGGGTTGGAACGCTTTAGATTGCTGGCTTATATGTCGGTTGTATCCAATATTGCCCGCGCCTGCAGCCTTATCGCCCTGGCCTTGCTGCATGTTATCACGCTGCGTTCCGTTATTATTGTATTTATAAGCGGCGATGTGTTGGAATTGGCCATCGGCTTATATCTTTTCAAACAAGCTATCGGGCTCCCTGTAACCATTAAATGGCATAAAAACAGCTACCGGGCCCTGCTTAAAGAGTCGCTGCCGCAATTGGGTGTCGTGATCATCACTTCGGCGCTGGCCCGGTTCGACTGGATATTTATCGGGATCGCGCTGTCAGCCATAAAACTGGCTGAGTACAGCTTTGCCTACAAAGTTTTTGAACTATCCACCCTACCCCTACTGGCAATAGCTCCGCTGCTTATCCCCTGGTTCACCCGGTTATTTAAAAATGGAGAAGCGCCGGCAACAGATCTGAAATTACTGGCAAGGATAGAAATGATCATCGCCGCATTTACAATTGTGATACTAAATATATGCTGGACGCCTGTTATTGACAGGCTTACCGCGGGCAAATACGGAGCAGTAAACGAGCGGACCCTATTTATACTTTCATTATGCATTCCACTACTGTATCTCACCAATTTTTTGTGGACGATCAACTTTGCGAAGGGGCGTTTAAAAATGATCTTCACAGCATTTGTTATTACCTTTTCAGTAAACGTTATGGGTGATATTGTGCTGATACCCATCTATAAAAATGAAGGCGCCGCTATTTCTTATTTAGCCGGCTACCTGGCCCAAACTATCTTCTTTCTTATCAGAAATGACGTTAAGGTACTCAACAAGGTGTTTTATAATTTGTTGGTATGCACCGGATGCGCCTGCCTAAGCATTTTTTTGGCAAAAATACTTTTTGCTGATATTTGGCTGACTGCTATTTCCTCTGTTTTGTTTTATGTTGCTTTATTGTTCATTACAATGCAGATCAGGCTAGGTGACTGGAAAGACTTGAGGAGGATGGTAGAATGGTAGATATTATTTATTTTAACGATTATCTTTCTCCATCACAAGTGGGTTACTTTACTCTTTAAAAAGTATTAATGATATAGAATATGCAGTTTCAAGGCTTATAATAAACGATCTTTTATCTCCGATTTTAGTATGATGAACCCTTATCGAAAATCTGTAATATGGATTGCGTCAATTGGTATTATTGTAGCGCTGGTTTATTATTTCCCAAATCTTTTTGTCAATGGAAAAACCCTTTACAAGCTGGGTTTAAACTGCTACAATAGCGGTGAGCATGGTGACTATGAAGATTGGGATAAAATGCGTCGTGCCGCATTCTATTTTGAAAAAGCTGTCAATAAAGGGTATACTCAAAAAGATGTTTATTCGTATCTCACACATTGTTATCATGTTTTAAGCGATGAGACTAATGAAGAAAAAGTTTATACACTTGCTATTATACAATATCCAACGGATGCTGAATTTCATTTCTATAGGGGTGATTGCAGAAAGAAGCTTAAAAACTACCAGGGAGCATTTGATGATTTTGATAGCATCATTAAGCAGAATCCAAGTGCAAATACATCAATGATGCTTATTATGACCGAGGCGCCATGAGTTATATGCTTGGAGATACCACAGCTGCCAATCTGGATAGATTAGAAGTTCGGAAGCGTGTTGGTTATGAATGGCGTACATATGATGATTACTGGAGAATATGGGGAATAAGTATAAATCAATAATTATCCATCCTTGTCTGTACAAACAGTTTGTGTCCCGCTGGAAGAGGCACTTATAAAAGCCAATAAGCTATGGATTCAACAGGAATTCATTTTAATGTTTAAGAAGAACAGAAATAATCACACCAACAATAGCTGCCGAGGCAAAGCTGATCAGAGTTCCCACTAATATATATTCGGTTTTTTTCTGGGTCTTGTCTTCGTTGTCATTAAACCGCAGAATTGATTTTGCAGTAATTAAGAACCCAAGTGCAGTGTATTGATTGGTGAGGATAAAAGTTAGCACCAATATCCTTTCACATCGGCCTATCCAAATCCCCGCACTTGCAAGGCCTTTGGCATCCCCTTCCAAACCCCTTCGCCACTTTTCTGTAGCCTTCCCAATAGCGATCCCCAGTGGCCATATTACCATTATATAACCCAACATTAACGCCCATATTTGCCTGCTTTTTACTGTTGCGTTTGCTAAATTTATGATCTCGGCCCAGCTAAAGTAAAAACAAAACCAGGCAGCAAAAATAACGATGAAGTGAAAAAATTGGTCGAGAAAGAAATAAAAATTGGTATTTGGGCGATATGATTTCCAGATATCAATGCCCAAATGCGTTACAAGTATTATCAGAGGTATCCACCAGTTATTCCACGAACCCAACAATATATAAGTGGTAACTGTTGCCACTAAAACATGCAGGTAAAGCTTAACTGATCTTTCTTTTTTCCTCTCCCTGTCAATAACCCATGAGTTTGGTTGAAATACAAAATCAGCCAACAGATGTGCAATCAATAAACGTAGTAATATATTTAGTTCCATATTACATATTAGGGTAGGGTTATTAATTTGGCAATATAATTTATTCCCTGTTCAACCTCTTTCCATTTGGCAGCTTTCAACCTGCTATTTACTGCCCCTTGCATGATACCCAGTTGATCTGCCATTTTTTGCTGTGTATATCCTTCCTCATATAGGTAGATCACTTCTGCCTGGCTGGAAGTCCATTGATTGATGATTTGATTTATAAAAATAAGGATTATCGCGATCTGCTCATTTATTTTTTCGTTAGCCGTTTTAATTGTTAGTAACTCATCACTTTTCATTTTATCAAAACTACGGCCCGACAGATGAAAAGCCTCCCCATCAGAATCCAATACAGAGTTACCTTTATAGGCTATTTTGCCAACACCTATTGATATGCGCGTACTCAATTTCAATTCATTTTTATAGCCGGAATGCCTTTTAAACCAGCAAATAAGCTGGACGCCCCTTTTCAAAGCATTGTCCGCATCGTCAAATATCAATTGGTAGCTATCGCCCCGAAAAACGCCTGCATCTTTTGGATCTTTCACCCATAATTTCAGCAATCTTTCCGTTTCTTCAATCAAAGATTGCCTGTTGTCATTATTCAATTGCGTGAAGTTGATAATGTCACCTGTTAATACCGCATAATTTTTCATATAGTGATTGGTCAACACTTAATACTACAAATATATCAATCATTTACTTAATAATCAATGTTTATCAAGTATTTAATTGATAATTTATATTTATCAAGTATAAGATTGATAATTAACAAATATCTAATTGGTCTTATCATTCTTCTCAATCTGCAAATTCACCCCTTATTCATTTGAGAAAATGACCGGCTCTTCAGCATGATAGTCGCTTTGAGATCCATAAGCTGTAAATAAAATTCACTTACCCTTTAAGCAGGCAACCAATTCAATTTTCAGGCCGTAACTCTTTTAATAAAAAAGGAAATAACGGATGTTCAGCAATGCTGTTTTAAACTTTAAAAAACTAAGGAGCCTGGCGGATTGGAAGCTACTGTTATTTTTGGTCCTTTTCTTAGATGTAAAATTAGGCGTAAAAATAGCGGCTATTATTCTTATTTACTTACTGCAGTTTAATTTCAGCTTTGGGTTTCGCCTTAAGAATTCCCGGTTGCCGCTGTTTTACTTGTTTGCAATAGCCATTGCCATTGTAAATTGGATCATTATTGGTAATTATACCAACACCAATTACAATATTGTTTTATTAACAGGGCTAAGTTTTTGGCTGGTATGCATATTGGCCATGCACCAGGTGAAGCTCTTCGTTGAAAACAATGATGCTGCAATCATTCATCGTACTATCCTGATTTTTTTTGTGCTAAATGCAGCGTTCTCCCTCTTTAATCTGGCAACCATCATAATAGAAACCGGGGCTCTTAATCCTTACACGTATCGCGGCCTGCACCAAAAGTATTTTGTTGGTACCGGCGACTACATTAAAGGATTAACTTTTGATACTTCATCAACCAATGCGGTATTAAATGCTTTTGGTGTAATTTATTTTCTGACTAAAAAAAACACAGCCATGCTATTTGTTTGCATGGCCATTATGCTGCTAACAGCGAGTAATTTCACCAGCATGGTACTGCTTATTGTACTTGCCATTTTATTCATTTTCAGAAGCAGTCGTGAACAAAAAAGCCTGATTTTAATCTGCCTGATGTTTTTGGTGGTTTTTATGGCGAGAATATCCCCGCAAAATAACATCTACGTAAGCGAGACTTTTAAAAATACATTTCATCTTAAGTTTTTAGAAAGGCCCCAATCGCACGAACTAAAAACGCCTATCACTTTAACACCCGACAGTTTACTTGACCCCTATCAAAGAAAGGAAAAGATCGCCTGGCGTTACATCGACAGTATGTATGTTGTTAACACCCCCCTACACCTCAAGGCCACTAATGCTATTTTAAAAACGGATGCCGGCAGGATATATATTCCAAAACCCAATATCAATGATGCACCGTACCAGCACATAACTGATACTACCCCTTATCAACGACATTTATTGGCGTTCATAAGCGCGCATAAATCCAGTATGCCGCTTTCGGCAAAAAACGACTATCCTTCCTTGGTTCCGGGCAAAGCAATCGGGTTCTTACAGACTATTCATTTTTTACAACAGCATCCTTATAAAATAATAACAGGCGATGGTATAGGTAACTTTTCGTCGAAACTTGCTTTCAGGGCCGCCGGCCTGGGATTTGCCGGGGGCTATCCGCTAAAATACAGCTATCTCAGTCCCGATTTCGTATCGAACCACCTGGATATCTATCTTAACTATTTTAGTAAAAAGGCCGACTTCCATTCGCTAATCAATAACCCGGATTCAGGATATGACCAGTTATTAGCCGAATATGGGATTCTTGGACTGGCGGCTTTCCTGGTTTATTATATAGGGTTCTTCACAAAACATTATAAACAACTCACCTACGGGATACCAATCCTGGTGTTGTTGCTGGCGATTTTTTCTATTGGATACTGGTTTGAGCAGCTATCCATACTCCTGTTTTTTGAATTATTGCTGCTGCTTAATATTAAAGAAACGTCGACCGAAAAAACATTGAGCCATGCCAGTTAAGCGACCTAAAATAACCGTTTTAATGCCTGTCTACAACGCCGGTAAATATATCCATGAGGCCGTTGCATCGGTATTGAACCAAACCTATGACGATTTTGAATTACTGATAATAAATGATGGATCGACTGATGAAACAGTCGACACAATACTATCTTTTAATGACGCAAGGATCGTACTGGTAAATAAACAGCACGAAGGGATTCCTTCAGCATTAAACACAGGGCTGCGGATTGCTCAGGGTTCGTACATCGCCAGGTTTGATGCAGATGATATTTGCACACCGCAGCGTTTGGAAAAACAGCTTAATTTTTTGGAGGATCATCCTGATTATGTACTGGTTGGCAGCGATGCGGAATACATATTAGAAAATGGTGATTATTTGTTCGGCTTTCAATGCATAGCCCATTCAAATGAAGATATCCAGAATAACCTGTATGTATACTGCCCCTGCATCCATTCGGCGGTAATGTACAAAAGGGACGATGTGATAAAAGCCGGCGGTTATAATGTGCATGCCCACCATTTTGAAGATTACTTATTGTGGACCGGTTTGGCTAAAACAGGCAAACTGCAAAATCTGCGCGAACCCCTGATAAAAGTGAGAATAAACCCTTCATCCGTAACTATTGATGAAAAATGGCGCGGTGAACGTTTCAGGCAACTGAAGCGACAGGCCACTACCCGGGGTTCTATTACCGAAGAAGAGGGGGACGAGTTGTTAGCCATTATTAAGCGCCAGGATGTACGCAATATAAAGGAAGGCGCCTATCATGCTTTATGCGGGAAGAAGTTCCTGGCCAATAATTATCCAGCCGGAAAGGTCGC
>JANYAB010000582.1 GCA_025355225.1 Bacteroidota bacterium | reverse complement strand
TTGTAGTATGGGCAATCCCATGCTTTTTGCCCAAGGTACGATAACTCGTTCCATTTACTTCCCAGTCATACCTGATCTGGATTTCCTTCTTTTTGTCCATTTTGTTTACTTTAATGTGTAAACCTATTTCAGGACAAGACACGGTATCAATAGTTAAATAGATTAACTTTTAGTTTATTGGCAAAGCCATGCCGATAGAACACTCAAATTAATCTTAAACGTTGTCTAAATTTAATATTGGGGTAGATACCTAACTAAATTCGAAATCGAAATTCCGGAACAGCAAAGCCTTCTCGAGCATCTTTAAAAATAAATAATATCGAAAAATCCGAAATCAAAAAAATATCTTTGACCATCATGTTACAAAAAAATATCGCCCTTTTGGCCGGAGGATTTACCGGGGAGTATGACGTATCCATAAATAGCGCTAAAAATATAGCTGATAACCTGGATATTGCTAAATTTAAGGTTTATACCATATTTATAAACCGGGACAGGTGGTTTTATGAATGTGATAGCGGGACAACCGATATAGACAAGAACGATTTCAGCCTGACCTTGAATGGCCAAAAAATAAAATTTGATTTTGCCTTTATCACCGTCCATGGTACTCCGGGCGAAGACGGTAAACTACAGGGCTATTTTGATATGCTTGGCATTCCTTATAATACTTGTGATGCCACTACTTCAGCCATCACAATGAATAAGGCATATACTAAAGCCATTGTACATGGCATACATGGGTTAAATATGGCGCACTCCGTGAGATTGTCCGGAAATGATCTGCACAATATATCTTCCATTACGGCAACCCTAAAATACCCGCTCTTTGTCAAGCCAAACAATGGCGGCAGCAGCGTAGGAATGAGTAAGGTTTATAACGTAGCTGGTTTGCCAGAAGCCATAGAGAAAGCTTTTAAAGAAGATAACCAGGTATTAGTTGAGGAGTTTATTAAAGGACGGGAATATAGCATCGGCCTGGCCCGGTTAAAAGGGAAAATAAAGGTATTGCCAGCTACCGAGATCATCAGTTCAAAAGATTTTTTCGATTATGAGGCTAAGTATACCGATGGTGTATCAGAAGAAATAACGCCCGCAGATCTCAGCGCCGAACAAAATGAAAAAATAGCGGAAATTGTAACCGAAGTTTACTTAAGGCTGAATTGTAGAGGGATGGTGAGAGTGGATTTTATCCTTCTGGAAGGTACAGGTGACTTTTATTTTATCGAGATCAATACCACACCGGGGCAATCAGCAAACAGTTTGATCCCACAACAGGTGAGGGCCGCTGGGATGGACTTGGGGGAGTTTTATCGGGCTTTGATTGAGGGAGCTATTTGAATTTCGGATTTTTCACTCATTGTTTGTTTTTAATTGTGTTCAAGAGGGCTTCGCCGTTTCGAATTTTCGATTTCGGATTTACATACCTGAACGTTTCAACAAAGCAATTTGAGCGTTTCAACAAAGCTTACCAAACTAATACTGGCGACATTTGTCTAAATTAAAATTAGAAAAATCATGTCAAAAGTTTGGTTTATAACAGGCAGCTCCCGCGGATTGGGACGCAGCCTTACAAAAGCAGTTCTCGCTACCGGTGATAAAGTTGCCGCAACCGCCCGCAATCCGGAACAGTTAAAGGATCTTGTTGAAAAGTATCCGGATCAGATTTATCCATTAAAACTTGATGTAACCAATAAGGAGCAAATAGTCACTGCTGTTGAAAACACTATTAAAAAATTCGGGCGAATTGATGTACTGGTGAACAATGCCGGCTTTGGTATTATCGGCGCAGCCGAAGCTTACACCGATGAGCAGGTGCGCAGCCAACTGGACACCAATTTGTATGCACCGATAGAAATAACACGTGTTGTATTGCCTTATATGCGTAAACAGCGATCAGGCCGTATTTTGCAGATCAGTTCGATAGGGGGCAGAGTGGGTAATCCCGGTTTAACCATGTACCAAGCAGCAAAATTTGGTTTGGGTGGCTTTAGCGAGGCCCTGGCTAAGGAAGTGGCCCCGCTGGGCATCAAAGTAACCAGCGTGGAGCCTGGTGGCTTCCGTACGGATTGGGCAACCGCCTCCATGACTTTTGCGCCTGAGGTAGAAGGTTATGAAAAAACCGTCGGTGCGCGGAAAGAGTTGTTTACGAGTGATAATTTTATCCCTATGGGTGACCCTGATAAAGCGGCGCAGGTAATGGTTGAGCTGGTAGAAAATCCAGAGCCACCGGTACACCTGGTATTGGGAAGCGAAGCCATCGGGATGATAAAACAGGCCAATGTCCTAAGAAATGAAGAAATGGAAAAATGGCTGCCGGTAAGTTTTTCAACCAATGCCGATGATGCGGAAAACCCACTGGAAACCGAAGCAGGTAAGGCTTTCTTCAGCGCTCAAAAGTAACGTAAAGTCCTCTGCGCCCTCTTTGAAACTCTCTGTGCCCTCTGTGGTTAATAATCTTTTACCATGGAGAGCACGGAGCAAGGGCACGGAGATTCACAGAGAAGAGTTAGATTTGAATAATGACCCTACAAAAAGAAAATAAAATATCGCCAATAGCTTTTTCCTGTTATGTAACGCGGAGTCGGGGAGGGGAACAGTTTATACCCGATCATGTGTTCAGTTACCAGGTCTCCGGTTCAATGGTGATGAATGACGGTAGTGAAGAATTTGTTTTTAACGAAGGCGATTTCAGGTTCGCTAAAAGGAACCACCTGGTGAAATTTTTAAAGCTGCCGCCGGAAGGAGGGGAGTTCAGATCACTTTCGGTGCATCTTAGCCAGGAAACACTCCGCAATTTCAGTATGGAGTTTGGCTACAGGTCGGAAAATCATTCAAACGGTGACGCCGTATTGAAGTTGAATTCAAATGCTTTGTATAAAAGCTATATGGATTCGTTACTACCTTATTTGCAGCTTGATCAGCCAGGTAATGAAAGTCTGCTATCTACAAAACTAAAGGAGGCTATGTTGTTATTGCTTAAGGTAAACCCTGAATTGAAAGATGTTTTATTTGATTTTAGTGAGCCGGGCAAAATAGATCTGGAGGCCTTTATGAATTAAAACTTCCATTTCAACGTAGAACTGAACCGATTTGCTTATTTAACCGGGCGCAGTCTTGCTACCTTTAAGCGCGATTTTGAAAAACTGTTCCATATTACGCCCAGTCGCTGGCTGCAGCAAAGAAAGTTACAGGAAGCGCATTACCTGATAAAAGAAAAAGGTAAAACTGCATCAGATGTTTATTTGGAACTGGGCTTTGAAGATCTGTCGCATTTTTCATTTGCATTTAAGAAGCAATACGGCTTGGCACCGACGAAAGTTTAATGTGCAGATGTGCAAATTACAGATGTGCAGATTATAAACAGCTAAGCTGGCATTTGCACATCCGCGCATCTGAAATTCGCACATCTAAATCAGGTAATGCCCAATAATATCCGCCGGTACCTTAGCACCACGCCCCGTAGCCATGTCGATCATTACATAATCAAACCAGCCATCACAGCAAATTTTACCCGTCGCTTTATTGGTGATCACAAATTTAACCCGGCAACCTTTCTCATCAATAGTTTCAATACCTGTTTTCACTATAAAGTAATCGGATAAAGTTAAGGCGCGTTTATACTCTACGTACGCAGTACGTACTACCCAGCCAAACCCCCGTTCCATAAACTTTTCCATTGGCATGCCATAGCAGCGCTCCATCTGGTCGTACCTGGCTGCCAGCACATAATCAAAATACTTGCTGTTATGTACATGCTGAAACATGTCGATATCATCAGGACGTACACGGAATTCAGTTTCGAAGATGGAGTAGGTTGACATTTATTGAATTATTGATTTATTGAATGAGTGATTGTACTGCAAATCTATCAATTAGCATTATCCCTTTATTATTAATTCAATAATTCAGTAATTCACTCATTCACTAATTATTACCTGCCTCTTGTAATTATCCGATAATAGTATTACCTTTGCGCCTCAATTAACATAATTTATAAACGCTTTAATATTATTCAGGTAATGTATTTAAGTAAAGAAGTGAAAACAGAGATTTTCGCAAAACATGGCAAAAGCGCCACGGATACAGGATCAGCAGAAGGGCAGATCGCTTTGTTTACTACCCGTATCGCGCATTTAACCGGACATTTGAAAAAGAACAAACATGATTTTTCAACCCAGTTATCGCTGCAAAAACTAGTAGGTAAACGCCGCGCATTGCTGGCTTACCTGTTTAAAAAAGATATTGAAAGATACCGTGCAATCATCAAAGCCTTACAGCTCAGGGATATCATTAAGTAAAACTTTCTCATATTTTAAAAAAAGCCATTCCAAATAGGGGATGGCTTTTTACATTTGAAATAATATATACAACATAAAAACCGGTGCACCCTAAAGATGAAAGTGCATCACAACGAAAAAAAAGATGAGTTTAAATGTAATTAAAAAGGTTATTGATTTAGGTGACGGCCGCACCATTGAGATCGAAACCGGTAAATTGGCCAAACAAGCAGACGGTTCTGTAGTAATAAAAATGGGTGATACCATGTTACTTGCCACCGTAGTTGCTTCAAAAGAAGCAAAGGAAGGGGTGGATTTTTTACCCCTATCAGTTGATTACCAGGAAAAATATGCTTCTACCGGACGCATACCAGGTGGTTTCTTACGCCGCGAGGCGCGTTTGTCAGACTATGAAGTTTTAATTTCGCGTCTGGTTGACCGTGCACTGCGCCCAATGTTCCCCTCAGATTATCACGCTGATGTTCAGGTGATGATCTCATTAATTTCAGCAGATAAAAACATAATGCCCGATTGCCTGGCCGGTTTGGCAGCTTCTGCAGCTTTAGCGGTTTCTGATATTCCCTTTAATGGCCCAATATCCGAAGTGCGCATAGCTAAGGTTGATGGTCAGTTAGTGATCAATCCAACTTTAAGCCAGTTGGAGCATGCAACTTTAGAATTTATCGTAGCTGGTTCGGAGCATGATATTAACATGGTTGAAGGCGAATCAAAAGAAATACAGGAAGAGGAATTGGTTGAAGCAATAAAGTTTGCACACACAGCCATTAAACTTCAGTGCTTAGCTCAAATAGAATTGACCAAAGAAGTGGGTAAAACGGTAAAACGGGTTTACAGTCACGAGAATAGCAATGAAGAATTAAAGAAGGCAATATATGCAGCCACTTATGAGCAGGTATATGCTATAGCATCCTCTGCATCCGGAAAAGATGAGCGTACCGTTAAATTTAAAGAAGTTCGCGATGCCTATATTGAAACACTTGGTGAGATTGATGATGTGACCAAATTTTTGGCCAAAAAATACTATCATGATGTTGAATATGATGCTATACGTAACCTCGTATTAGATGAAGGCAAACGCCTTGACGGACGTACGACCACGCAAATACGCCCGATATGGAGCGAAGTTGGTTATTTACCTTCCGCCCATGGATCGGCAGTATTTACACGCGGAGAAACCCAATCATTAACCACTGTAACTTTAGGTGCTAAGGATGATGAACAATTAATTGACGGCGCATTTTTTAATGGCTATCAAAAATTTATCCTTCATTATAATTTCCCCGGTTTTTCAACCGGCGAAGTTCGCCCGAACAGGGGAGCAGGCCGCAGGGAAATTGGCCATGGTAACCTGGCAATGCGTTCATTAAAACAGGTGTTGCCTTCTGAAGATGAAAATCCGTACACTATACGTATTGTATCTGATATTTTAGAATCTAACGGTTCATCATCTATGGCAACGGTTTGCGCCGGAACTTTAGCTTTGATGGATGCGGGGATTAAAATCAAAGCGCCGGTATCCGGTATAGCAATGGGTTTGATCACCAATGAAATGGGTACCAAATATGCTATCTTATCTGATATATTAGGTGATGAAGACCACCTGGGTGATATGGACTTTAAAGTAACCGGTACTGAAAAAGGTATCGTTGCCTGTCAGATGGACTTGAAGATCAATGGTTTATCATACGAAGTATTAACAAAAGCTTTAGATCAGGCAAAAGAAGGCCGTCTTCATATCTTAAATGAAATAAAGAAGACCATGAGCGCGCCTCGTGAGGATTATAAGCCACATGCTCCACGTATCATTACCATTAAAATTGACAAGGAATTTATTGGTGCTGTTATAGGACCCGGTGGTAAGATCATCCAGGAAATGCAGCGTGAAACTGGTGCGACTATTTCCATAGAGGAAAAAGACAACCAGGGTATAGTGCAGATATTTGCAGACAGTAAAGAAGCAATTGATGCAGCGCTTTCACGTATTAGGTCCATTGCTTCAAAACCTGAAGTAGGCACTATATACGAGGGTAAAGTAAAATCAATTATGCCTTTTGGCGCTTTCGTTGAGATTTTACCCGGTAAAGACGGATTATTACATATATCTGAAATTGACCACCGCAGGTTAGAAACCATGGATGGAATTTTCCAGGTTGGTGACGAGGTAAGGGTTAAATTATTGGATGTTGATAAGCAAGGCAAACTAAAACTTTCGAGAAAAGCATTGTTGCCGAGGCCCGAAAAATCAATATAAAACACCATTAAACTAATAATGACAAAGCCCTCTGATGAGGGTTTTGTCGTTTAATAGATTTTTTTTATTTTTTTTAAAACAAAATGCATGTTATAAAACTTTAAAGAGGAATACTTGTTGACTCACGCCCTTGCCAATTAGAAAATGATGCCCGCGAAGAATGACCTGCCAGACTTTCAAAACAATAATACTTCCGGGCGGCAAAATGACCCTTATGCGGATTTGGTAAAGTTGTTGCTTTGCGAGATCATCAGGGTTAAAAAGTTAATAAAAAACATTGATCCAATTCCAAATAATACTGACCAGTCCGCAACGATTATATTAAAAGAATTAGTATCAGAAGCCTATCAGTCCCTGACCAATTACGATATTGTGCTTATGAGAAAGTACTATGACCTGCTACTGAATTGCGATTGACCATAACCTCACTCATCAATCGGGGAAGCATATACAAACCATAACAGTTAAATTAAGGGCATCAATAAAATTATTTATGGACGTTTCGGGGGTTAGGCTGTTTTCCTATATTTGGGCCATGAACCACCTGATTGCTCCATCAATTTTAGCGGCTGATTTTGGCAACCTGCAGCGCGACATCGAGATGCTTAACAAAAGCGAAGCCGACTGGATACACGTCGACATAATGGATGGTGTATTTGTTCCGAACATTTCCTATGGTTTCCCTGTTTTAAGTGCGGCAAAAAAACACGCGAAAAAACCTTTGGACGTACATTTGATGATCATTGATCCTGACAGGTATCTGAAAGAGTTTAAAGATGGGGGAGCCGATGGCATCACGGTTCATTTTGAAGCTTGTACCCATTTGCACCGTACCGTGCAGGCTATTAAAGAACTTGGCTGCAGGGCCGGGGTTGCATTAAACCCTCATACTCCTGTGGCTTTCCTTGACGATATTATAGAAGATATTGATTTGGTATTGATCATGTCTGTTAACCCGGGCTTTGGTGGTCAGCGCTTCATTAATAACACCTACAAAAAACTAAATGATTTAAAAGTTCTGAGTAACCGGCGCAATCCAGGGCTGTTTATAGAGGTTGATGGCGGAGTTGGCGAGGAAAATATCAGGAACCTCGTTAATACGGGCGCCAATGTTTTGGTAGCAGGTAACTCGGTTTTTTCGGCGGCAGATCAACCGTTGGCTATCAAAAATTTAAAATACCCCGCATAAATTATTACTATAATAAATAAATCTATAAATAGGGGGCCTAAATTAACTTTTTGATATTTAAAGGGATGGGACTATTATTTAAATCAGGGTTCTTGATAAAAAAATTGTAAATAATCCCAATAAATATTGTCAAATTAATTAACTTCGGCCCAACCAAATGTAAAGTTGATAATTAGTCTTTTAATTATTACAATAAAAAAATATGAAACACAATTTCGGACCCGGACCGGGCATTTTACCTCATGAAGTATTGAAACAAGCTGCCGAAGCAGTAATAAATTTTAATGATACGGAATTATCGATATTGGAAATATCGCACCGTTCGCCAGAATTTGAAGCTGTATTGGCTGAAGCAATAAAACTGGTAAAGGAGCTGCTTAATGTCCCTGAAGGTTATTCCATAGTATTTTTACAAGGAGGCGCAAGTACGCAGTTTGCTTTGGCCCCATACAATTTATTGCCCGAAGGTGGTAAGGCGGCTTACCTGGAAACAGGAGTATGGGCCAATAAGGCACTTAAGGAAGCCAAATACTTTGGTGAAACGATAGTGGTGGCTACTTCAAAGGAAAGCAACTTCACCTACATCCCTAAGGATTTTGAAATACCTAAGGATGCCGCTTATTTTCATATTACATCCAACAATACGATATACGGTACACAGTTAAGGAAATTTTTCCCTTCGCCCATACCTGTTGTGTGCGATATGTCGTCAGATATATTCAGTCGTACCATTAACGTAGCCGATTTTGGTTTAATATATGCGGGTGCTCAGAAGAATATGGGTCCGGCGGGAACTGTACTGGCAATTATTAAAGATGATATTTTGGGTAAAACAAATCGCAAGATCCCCGCCATGTTCAATTATCAAACGCAAATTGAGGGCGATTCGATGTATAATACGCCACCAGTTTTTGCCATTTACGTGTCGATGCTTACGCTTCGCTGGCTGAAAGCTAAGGGTGGGGTTGAGGCTATTGAGAAAGATAATTTTGCTAAAGCAAAAGCCCTATATGACGAAATTGACAGGAATCCATTGTTTAAAGGGGTATGCGTACCCGAGGATCGTTCGTACATGAATGTTTGCTTTGTGGCCAACAATCCTGAACACGAAAAACCATTCCTTAAATACTGTGATGAAAAGGGTATTATAGGCATAAAAGGCCACAGAAGTGTAGGCGGTTTCAGAGCTTCGATCTATAATGCGCTGCCTATTACAAGCGTGCATGTACTTATTGATGCCATGCAGGAATTTGAAGTAAAAAATAAATAAACTTGTCATCAGTCACTGGTCATTAGTCATTTTTTGACGACGGCCAATGACAAATGACGTAATGACAAATGACTAAAACAATGATAAAGATATTAGCTAACGACGGCATTGACCCGATAGGTAAAAAAATGCTGGAAGATGCAGGTTTTATAGTAGACACTGACAACATCCCACAGGATGAGTTGCCCGTGAAGCTGCAGAATTATGATGCGATCACGGTTCGCAGCGCGACCAAAGTACGTAAAGCACTGATCGATGCTTGCCCGAATCTTAAAGTGATAGGACGCG
>JANYAB010000563.1 GCA_025355225.1 Bacteroidota bacterium | reverse complement strand
CGAAGCATATAAGCGGTGGTTGACACTATCGATAGATACATAATCATATCCTCCGTTGCCGGTAAGTGGTATCTTTTTGTCCAATACATAAGTTTGCGCATGCAGCGCGTTCGAAATTAAACTGATGCTTATTAGGCTAATAACAGTTAGAATGATCTTTTTCATTGGTTTTTTTTTATCGTGATTTGTTTAATAAAGCTCACTATTAATTCTGTAGGAAATTTGAGTTATGGCAGTTGTTTACAAAATATTATCGTATCGCTCATGAAATTTTCCTGAACGGTAAAAAATCCGGAGCATACTTGGCAATACAATCAACAACAATGGTAAGGCTATTATAAATCCGCCTATAACAGCTATGGCCAATGGCTGGTGCAATTGTGCTCCCGCACCAATTCCCAAAGCCAGGGGTGTAAGCGCTATAATAGCACCAAGGGCTGTCATTAATTTGGGACGAAGCCGGGTAGAAATCGAATATACGATAGCTTCATTTATATTTTCCTGTATATTTTTAGAAGTATTCATGTTCTCTAACGCGCGTTGTTTAAACTGCAAAAAGGTGAATATCGCATTTTCGCCTATTATGCCCACAATCATGATCAATCCCGTGTAACTGCCTACATTTAACGGTGTTTGGGTGATATATAGTGCAAGGAAGCTGCCGGATATTCCCAAAACAGCTATACCAAGAATCAAAAAGGCTATTCTGAATTGTTTATATAAAAATAATATTACACCAAAAACCAACAAGCTGGCGGTGATAAGTATGATCAGCAATTCTTTAAATGATTGCTGCTGCTCGGCGTAGGCACCACCATATTCAATATGGTATCCTCTTGGCAAGCTTACTTTTTGAGCTATATTTTTTTTGATAGCGGGTATTACTGTTCCAAGGTCACTATTCTCCAGCCTTGCGCTTATTACGCCCATTGATTGCAGGTCCTGTCGATTTATTTCTGCTTCTCCACCTTTAAGTTCAACATTTGCTAACTGGTTTATAGGTATCAGCTTACCATTTGGTAAAAATACCGTCAGGTTTTTAATGCCTTCAATACTTAAGTACCTATTACCGGGATAAACTATGCGGATAGGCGAAAGCTGCAAAGGCTCATATAAACTGCCCACAACGTTTCCTTCCAAAGCTGTTTGCACCTGGAATTGAAGATTGTTGGGCGTAAGATTGTATTGGGCCAGCTTGCCGTAGTTTGGAACAATGCTTACCGATGGGCCAGCAATCACAATGCCATCGAAAACATCGGCAGTGCCTTTTACGGCACTAACCTGGGCAGCTATCTGTTTTGATAATGTATTCAGTTTTTGTTGGTCATCGCCAAAAACTTTTATTTCAATAGGCTGAGTCGAGCTCATTAAATCGCCCAGCATATCTGTGATCACCTGTCCGAAATCAATTACCAATGCAGGTTGGGTAGCCGAAACCTGGCTGCGGATATCACTTATTACTTCTTCTGTAGTTTTTTTGCGATCTTTTTTTAGCTGTATAAGGTAATCGCCCCTGTTGGGTTCAGTAATAAAGAAACCCATTTGCGTGCCTGTACGCCGCGAATAGGCTACCACATCGGGCTGTTTAACAATTATTTTTTCAACCTCGCGCAGTATCCTGTCGGTCTCCTCCAAAGAGGTTCCGGGCGGCGAGCTATAATCAAATACTATACTACCCTCATCCATATCGGGCAGGAAACCTGTTTTTAAGCCCGATGGAATAAATATGATAACTGCCAATAATGCTAAACAAATGATAATACTGATAACAGGATTAAGAATAAAGAAGGATACCCATTTCTGTTTTTTTACTTCATGTGCCTCCTCTTTTTTGGTATCGGATGGTTTTCTATCTTTCGAAAGCATTAAATAAACCACGGGTAAACCTATCCAGGTAACTAAAAATGAACAAACAAGGGTAATGATCATCGTATTTGTCATTACCTTAAAATAGGCGCCGGCAACCCCGCTCATCAATATAAATGGTATAAATATCACGATGGTACTCAGCGACGAGCCTATCATTGCCGGGAACAAATAATCAATCGCTTTTTTCAATAAATTGCGGGTTGGTTCTTCCGGATGCTCCTCATGTGTTCGGTGTATCTGCTCAACCACCACAATAGCATCATCAATTATTAAGCCTATGGCTGCAGCAATTGCACCCAGTGTCATAATGTTGAAGCTATAGCCAATTAAATTCAATACTGTTAATGTTAAGAGAAGAGTAATGGGGATAACAATCAAAATTACTGCGCTTGCCTTTATCGACCGAAGGAAAATGACGGCGACAACAATGGCCAATAATAAGCCTATCCATACGCTATCCGTAACACTTTTTACAGAATCGTTCACAAAATCAGCCTGAACATAATAGGGTTTAATGATAACTCCGGGCGGTAATATTTTCTGCAATGCTTTTACCTTGGCATCCATATCGGTTGATAAGGAGATAAGGTTAGCATTGGGCTGTTTTATAACGGCAACCAGTACGCCATCGTGTCCGTTAGCGTTTATTTTAGTGTACTCTATTCCTTCGCTTATCTCAATTTTAGCGATATCTTTTAACTGTATAACTCGTTTTCGATTATTATTGATCACTATGTTTTCAAGCTGATCCTTTGCGTTTACAGTCGCATCCGTCACTGTAAGATATAACATCTTGTAATCAGCGAGGTAACCTTCTGATTTTACAAAGTTTGTCTGCCCCAGCGTATTGCTTATCATATCAGGGGTCAGTTCCAGCGCGCTCATTTTTTCGCGGTTAAGCACCAGCCAATACTCTTTTGTTTTACCGCCAATGATCCGGATCTCTGAAACGCCGCTTACCTGCGAAAGGAAAGGCTTTACCGTAAAGGTGGCAATCTGTTTTAACTCTATAGGCGATTTGCTGTGGCTTTCCAGCGTGTAACCGCTTACCGGCAAAATGGAGGGGTTCATCTTCTCAACAGAGATACTCACATCCGGCGGGAGACTGCCTTGTATTTTCGCTATCTGCGATTCAATTTGCTGTTTGCTGAGGTCAATATCAGCGCTCCAACTCATAAAGGCTGATATTTCGCAACTTCCGCGGCTCGTAGTGCTGCGCACCAACTGCAGATCGGGTACCTGTTTAACGGCATTTTCCAATGGCTTGGTAACCGTTATCATCATCTTATTTACCGGCTGCAGCCCTTCATCAGCAATGATCTTTATTTTGGGGAAAGTGATTTCCGGGAACAGAGAAGTTTGAAGTTTGGTATAAGAATAAATACCGCCCATAAGAACGAGCGCCAAAACCAGCATGATTGGTTTTCTATGAGTGATAAAATAACCTTGTACACGCTCCATTATTGAACTATTTTAACTTTGGCAGTATCTGCTAAACCATAATTGCCGGTGACAACAATTTTATCCTGTGCTGAGAATTTCGGGGATATGATCTCAACACGGTCTCCCGATTCGATGCCTTTGGTAACAGGGACTTTAACGGCAGTTGTGGGGTTGATCAGTTTCATAACCCAAAATTCTGTTTGTGTTTCATTTGACAGTAGAGCAGATTTTGGTAATGAAATGGCGTTATTTTTTTCTGTTTTAACGATGCGGGCTTTCGCCACCAGGTTCTCGGGTATCTGCCTGTCGGTATTAACTTTTATGGCAATACCCTGTGTTTGCGAAAGCGTATCAACCGAAGGCATAAATGAAGCTATTTTGCCATTTAGTTTATACCCGTCGGGAAGGGTAAGCTGAACGTTTTGATCTTGCCTAACAGTTTGGCGGAGTTCGTAAGGGAGCTGCATTAAAAATATAAAGCTCGATCGGTCGCTTATTACAGCCAGTTGCTCGCCGTCCTGCACATAATCGCCAACCTGGTGGTTCAATTGGGTAACATAGCCATGCAATGATGCTTTGATCTTATTAACACCCGAAAATTTTAAAGTGGTGTCGAGAATGTTTATGCTGTTGCCAATGCTTTGTGCTTCTTTGGTTTTTATGGTAAACAATAATTGCCCCTTTTCAACATAATGGCCGGGTTGAATATTAGCCGACTGTATATAGCCATTGGCATTGGCCTTAACGAAATTTTTTTGTAGAAAAACCGAAGTCGCATTCAAGTCAGTGTAACTTACCATCGATGTGTCATTTACCGCGGTTACGGTAACAGGCGTTATTGCTTTAACATTATCGCTTTCATCGTCAGCAGGCGCCTTTCCCTTGCATGACAATAAAAGCAACGATACGCTGGCTGCGAATAACGTATGTTTTAATGAAGTATGGTTAAATCTCAATGCTTTCATAATTATTTGTTCCAGTAATTTAACTGATTGATCAATTGCATTTTGCTAACCGTGGTTTGTGTCAGCAGATTTTTTATATTGAGGTAATTGTTAATGGCCAGTATCAGGTCGGCTATTTTAAGGTCGCCTGTTTGCATTAGCTGCGTGTCAACTTTAATTAAGCTTTCGGTATATTTTATTTGTTCATTTATCTGGCTGAACAGTTTTTCTGTTTCTGTTATTTGCTGGTTAAGCTGCGCAATTTGCTGCCGGTACTGCACACTGAAAAATGCCCTGTAGTTTAAGCGTGTCTCTTCTTCTAATTGTATCTTTTTATGCAGCAATTTCCGCTGGCCCCCGTCATAAATAGGAACGGTTACACCAAAGCCAAAAGCGGTGCCCCAATTTTTATAGGCCTGGCCCATAAAATCGCTGTTATAGCCCCCTTCAGCAAAAACATTGGCTTTAGGTTTATAACTGAAATCAATCAAACGGTTGCTGTTAGCCAGCCTGATACTGTCAAGCTTATATTTTTGGAAAAATATGCTATTGCTGTAATCGGACAAAACGGCCCTTTGCAATTGGGGCTCACTCAACGCTATCATACTGGTATCTGCTATGCCCGAAATGTAGTTTAATGTAGTGTAGTCTGTTTTGTATTGGATGCTGGCCTGTAAAAGCTGTATCTGCTGTTGTTTTAACGTAACAAGGAAAGCAAGGTAATCGCTTTGGCGGTAAACGTTGTTGCGGGTAAGCTTTTTCAGTACATCTTCCTCTTCAGTTAACAGTTCAACAACCTTTTTACTGAATTGTAGTTGCTGGAAACTACCATAGGCAGTAATATACTGTCCTATAACTGTTTTTTTAAGATCGCGCTCTGATAGTTGTGACGCATTAAGAAGTGAATCCTGCTGGAGGGTAATTGCCGCTAATTGGCTGTTCAGGTAATTTCTGCCTATTAATTGTTGGTTTACCCCTACTAATGCGTTAAGGGTATGCACGTTGGTGATAGCCCCCGAATAGCCGTATCCGTTTATAACAGGTGAATATAAACCTGCACCAGTACCTGTTACCTGTGGTTTTAACCCCGCTCTTAACCGCATACTATCCAATTTGCTTGAGGCAATCTGGTTTTTAAGATCTTTTAATAAAGGGCTATTACTTTGGGCAACTTCAAGATAGTGATCAAGCGTGTAAGTTTGAGCCAGCGAAACAGAATAGGTAAATGCGCATAGGAAAACGCTGAAAAGCCACTTCATTCAATAATAAGTATTATGCTGTTTGTTTTGCTAAAGTAAAAATTAAATTCTGTATAAATGTTGGAGATTGGTTGATTAGTGAGTAGTTGATTGGGTTGATTAGGTTTATTGGGTTAAATAATGTGAGTTCGATATAAGCCCATATTCTCCGCACTCCAACCCTCTCCAAAGGAGAAGGAGCTTAAAAGGCGCAAAATTAACCCCTCTGCTATTCAAAGTCTGGATTTAGCAAGGCTAACGAAAGTTTTTATGTAACAAAAATTATATAGAACTCACATTAAATAATTATTTTTTTCGCCACTCAGTCCAATTCAATCAACCATTCACTGTTCAAAAAATCACTCACACAATCAACTGCTCAATACTCACTAAATCTAACAGTAAAAGTATGGTATGCACCTTCGAAAGTGTATTCGAGTTTAAACTTTAAATTCTCACATATTTGCCTCGAAATGGTTAGCCCCAGCCCGCTGCCTTCAGAATCGGATGATTTATGAAAGCGGGTGAATATCTGTTCATTTTGTAGCGGTGCGGGAGCGCCCGTATTTTGTATTACCAGCTGCTCGTTAGTCAGTTTAATATTGATCTCGCCCCCTTTATAGTTATGCCTGATGGCATTGCTCAGTAAATTATTTAACAATATATCTACAAGGTAAGGGCTTGCACGCAATTCCTTGTCATTCAACCTGCAGTTTACTTTCAATGCTTTATCATTGAATATCTCCTCAAACTGAGCTGCCATCTCTTCTATAGATAAACGCAAATTGATTAGCTGGTTATCCTCAACCAGGCGATTTTCAATTTTAACCAGTAACAACATAGACTGATTTAGCCTTGTCAGCTTTGAAACGGCGGTGTAAAGATCATTCAGCAACTTACTTTGCTGCTGGCTAAAGTTATCGGTTTGGATCAACGTATCCAGCTTGGAATTAATTACTGCAATAGGCGTGAGTAACTCATGAGAGGCATTTTCTGTAAACGCTTTCAAGTCCTTGTAGTCACTTTTTACCCTTGACGACATCGATACAATCGCCAGGTTTAGCTCTTTAAATTCATCAATATCAGTGTTTAACAGAAGGATATCTTTATTGTCGGCTACATTAAAAATGCGCAGTTCTTTCAATAGGTTGTAAAAAGGTTGCCATAAACGGTTTAGTAGTAACCGGTTGGATATATATAAAGTAATCAGCAACAATGAAATAACGCCAACAGTAATAGCAAAAATAATTTTTATCTGGTACTCAGTTTCAACTTTCGATTCTACGATCAGGGTTTGATAGTATTTGCCGCCCACTTCAACAAAAGATATGAGCCCCCGTCCCGATTCATATTCGTCTATATGCCGGCCCTTGCGTTTTCTTGCATGTTCATCATCTTCTTTTTTATTGCGATAAACTGTATTAATAAACCGCCGTACCACCGAACCTGGTTTTGCTTCTGTAAAACTGATCTGCTGGTCGGTAGATTCAAAAATTTGTGGCATCGGCCACGGGATCGCCGCCACCACTTCCGGACGGCGAAGCGTCACCTGGTAGAGGAACTTGATCCCCGCGACGTGCATCTTGCGCGTCGCTGCGCTG
>JANYAB010000553.1 GCA_025355225.1 Bacteroidota bacterium | reverse complement strand
CAGAAAGGCTTCTTGGCGCACAAGGCCTCTACGCTGCAAATCAGCCAAAACCTGGGCTGCAAAATCTTGCCCCACTTTCGTTCGCCCAGGCTTGCGCTTCAGCAAGTGTTGCTATGCCCTGCAACCGCACATGGCCACCATTGTTTTGCCTGATTTCGCCCGAAGCTTATCTGCCGACCCTAAGAAAATCATGTAATCTTCTAATCCTAAGAATCATGGTTCAGACAATCACCTGAGGCTTATCTGTCGACGGGTAGAAAAAAAATAAAACCGCAAACCGTAAATACACTCAAGATTCGGCATTGGCTGGTTCGGGTAGCACAGACTAAGCCAAACCACTAACTTTCACAGAATCAGACGCAGCCGAGAGTTTCTTTTGGTTATCTTTTCTTTGACGGTCAAAGAAAAGTAACATTCACTGCCTTTCATAAACCACCTTCTTAACTTTTAAAGCACTTACCCTTCGACAAGCTCAGGGTGATAGCGCTTTTTTCATTTCCCTCCGGGGTGTCATCACCATCTTACCCTATAATCTCCTTCAACTTCTCAGCAAACGCCATAACTTCGTGTGCGGTATTATTAAAAGAAAATATAAACCTGGCCTCGCTTTTTTGTTCGTTCCACCAATAAAAGCTGGCAAACTCCTGCATTTGTTGATGAAGCCGTTTAGGCATACTCAAAAATACGGCGTTCGTTTCTACCCGGCAAGTAACTTGAAGCAAGGGGACTGCTGCTATTTCTCTTTCAAAAAGCATTGCCAACTCGTTGGTATGCTGTGCTATCTTATACCACAGATCATCCCGCAGCAATGTTTGAAATTGAATGGCAATAAACCTATTTTTTGAGGCCAGCTGCATGCTTCTTTTTAAATTAAATTTAAAGGGATTGTTGATGGCCGGATTGAAGAATATCACGGCTTCGCCAAACATCAGCCCTATCTTTGTTCCTCCAAGCGTTAACACATCAACCCCGGCTTCTTCGCTCATCCGTTTTAAGGAAGCATTTAATTGGACCGCCGCGTTAAAGAAACGGGCACCGTCCACATGGAGCAGCATATTATTTGCCGTGCAGATGGCTTTAATTTCCCTCAACTCGTCTATGGTATATACCGTGCCGTACTCTGTTGGTTGGGTTAATGATACTACTTTGGGTTGCGGATGGTGCACATCCCCTATCCGCTTTATTTTATGCCTCAGATCGTCGATGATGATCTTGCCATTCAGAGAATTTACAGGATACAGGCGGCAGCCCGTAAATGCCTCGGGGGCGTTGGACTCATCAACGTACAAGTGGGCCACATCCGAACAAAAAATGGAATGATGCCTGTCGACCATACAGCTCAATCCAAAATTATTGGCGCCCGTACCATTAAATGTGAAGTAAACCTCGATATTTTCACCAAAAACCTGTTTAAACAACGCTACGGTATCTTGTGTAATCTGGTCGTTGCCATATGAGGGCGCGTTATCATTGTTCGCATTAATTAATGCATCCATAACGCTATGATATACGCCCGCAAAATTTTCACTGGAAAAGTTGATCTTTTTAAATGGTTCCATTGCGCTATTTAAGCTTATTTTTTAAAAAACTGATGGCCGAATTTAAGATAACGTCGCCATTATTACCAGCTTTTTGTTTGGCTACATCCACTTCAACGGTCGGCCGGTACAATTCCCTGGGTGTGCTGTTCACATGGTAAAGCCGCTCCTCGGAAATATTGAAGCCAATTTTGGTGTTGGGCATTTCAAAACTGTAAACCGCCCCGTTCAGGCGGGCCAATTGCGTGCCGATAACCGTTGCCCGGTTCATGCCATCGAATGCGATGGTTATCCCTTCTGATATGCTGCCGGTCCAATGATCGGCCAGTATAACCAGCGGATTTAAATAGGCGGCACCCCTTGGTGATACAATTTCCTCCCAGCTTCTTTTTATACCTGTTTCTTTTTCTTCGGCATATAACTCGTGTTTCTGATAAAATTGTTCCTTAGCAATAAAGCGGCCCAGGATGGCCCGGGCAACCGATGTATTGCCGCCGCTCGGGGTTTCCCGCAGATCGATAATGATGGCCTTCTTTTGCAGCATGGCATTTAACACACTATCAAATTTGGGGATAAGTGAATTATCGAACAGGAAATTATTGATCCTGATATAGCCAATTGGGCCTAATTCTTTGGATTCCACCATCGACAAATATTTCACATGTTCCAGCAT
>JANYAB010000512.1 GCA_025355225.1 Bacteroidota bacterium | reverse complement strand
CAATGCTTCCTGCGTCAATTCAGTTTGTTTTGGAAACGAGCGCACCACGTAACTAAAAAACTCGACGGCATCAAAATAATTGCTTTCTAAATAATTTGCTTTACCTAAAACAAGGTACGCATCGCCGAGGTAATGGCTTTGCTCCTTAATGTTGATGACCTTATTGGCTTTTACCTTTGCTTCGTCAAGGTCCTTATCAGCCAGGCCGCTTTTGGCGGTAGTATCCTGGTAAACGTTTAATATTTCGTTATAGGAGTCTACAAATGATAAGGCATAACTCTGTTGTTTTTGCCGCAGCAATTCGTTTGCGTTGAACAGGATATTGTAATGGGCAGTTAGATTTTGCAGCCCGCGGTTAACCGCACTTTTTTTTTCGAGTGCGCATCCTGCCAGAAAAAGCACGGAAAAAAGTAGAATTATCTGTTTTGAAACAGAAGTTTTAGAAATATATCTCAAAATAAAACCATTGTTAGAAAAGCTTTGCTAATTTACTAAATAGTATACGATAGGATTAATAAATTTGCAGATGGCTAAAAATGAACCGGATAATGGAGACAATAATCCCATGAACGCTTATGCGAAATACGGCGGTATGGGTTTCCAGATGATTGCCATTATTGGCCTGTTTACTTTTGCCGGCTATAAGATAGACCAGGCTGCCAATCATCACGTAAAATGGGTCACTGCTATACTGTCGCTTGCAGGAGTTTTTATCTCATTATATATAGTTATTGTATCTTTGAAAAAATAATTAATCTAAATTCCCTGTCCTTAAATGAAAATTCTCCCACCTATTTTGTCCTATTTATCGTTTGCTGTTATCCTGGCTATGCCGCCCATCATACTGCAATATAGTGGGAATACGGACATGCTTGCACCACATTTCTGGCTGATATTCTTCTTTCTTTCAGGCTTAACATTTTTAGTATTGGCTTCTATATTGTTTGTACAGCAAAAAAACGAGGATTATTATGCGCAGGCATTTCTTGGCGCAACCACGGTAAAAATACTGGCATGTATCATTTTCATAGTAATATATTTGATGAAAAATAAGCTTAATAAGTACGTTTTTCTGGCTGATTTTTTTTACATATATTTATTAAATACGGTCTTTGAAGTTTATATTCTGTTGCGTAACTTGCGGCACAAAAATTTAAGGTAGAAAACTTCATTTAGATGGATAACGACTCGATTTTGAACTTAAAACTTTTTAGATTTTCTTTAATTTGTGCGTTTTTTTTACTCGCAGGCGCATTTCCAAAATTAGCTTTTAGCCAGGAAAGCACTTCTGGGAGCCCCGAAAAGAAGTTTGATCCTAAAGATGTAATACTTGAACATATTGGAGATTCACACTCCTGGCCAGTAGTAGGTAAAATAACTTTACCCCTCCCGGTAATACTTTTTACTGACAAAGGCCTTGAGCTATTTTCATCAGCTAAGATCAAAGAGGAAGAGGTAAACGGTGAACCTCAAAGAAAAACCTACCAGGGTGCGCATTACACCTATACTGCCGAGAAAGACAAGATAAAAGTTGTCGACAGTAGCGGCAACATAGATGAGGCTGCGAGCAAAAAGGTTTGGGACTTTTCAATTACCCGTAATGTGGTTAGTATGTTTTTGGCGATCGCCATTTTACTGGTCGTATTTTTAAATATAGCGTCATCTTATAAAGAACGCGAAGGTAAAGCGCCTAAAGGTTTGCAATCGTTTTTAGAACCTTTGATCGTGTTTGTTCGTGATGATATTGCAATTCCTAACATGGGTATAAAGTATGTAAGGTTTATGCCTTTATTACTTACCATATTCTTTTTTATCCTGATCAATAATTTGTTGGGTATGGTTACCATCTTTCCGGGTGGTTACAATTTAACGGGTAACATAGCAGTAACGGCCACACTGTCGGTTATTATTCTATTCGTGGTTAACCTTAATGGTAATAAACATTACTGGAAACATATTTTTATGCCCGATCCATGGTGGTTATTTCCCATTATGATACCGGTTGAAATTGTTTCTATTTTCTCAAAGCCAATTGCATTAATGATTCGTTTGTTTGCGAACATTACTGCCGGGCACATTGTGATTTTAAGTTTAATATCACTCATATTTATTTTTAAAACTCTTTGGGTTTCGCCTGTATCCATTGTTTTTGTGGTGTTTATGGATGCCATTGAATTATTGGTAGCGTTCCTTCAGGCTTATATTTTCACGTTGCTCTCTTCCCTGTTTATCGGGATGGCTATGGAAGAGCACCACTAATTTTGAATTAATTATCTATATTAATATACACGTTTAAATTATCAAACAATGACTGGAATGATTGGAACTTTAGCACAAGCTGTAGGAATGCATGGAAACATCGCTGCGCTTGGTGCAGGTTTGGCCGCTATTGGCGCTGGTATTGGTATTGGCCAGATTGGCGGTAAAGCCGTTGAAGCCATTGCCCGTCAGCCTGAAGCTATCTCTAAAATTCAAACAAACATGATCATCGCTGCAGCTCTTGTAGAAGGTGTGGCTTTGTTTGCGGTGGTAGTAGCTATGATTGGCTAAAAACAAAAACAACCCGGGGCGGTTGGCACCGGGTTGCTTTTTAAAATTTGATTAGACTAATTTATTAAAAATATACTATGGATTTAGTTACCCCCAATTTAGGTTTAGTTGTATGGACCACGCTGTGCTTCGCGATTTTACTATTTTTATTAGGGAAATTTGCCTGGAAACCCATCCTGGCTGCAATAAGCGAACGCGAAAAATCAATTGAGAGTGCCCTGGCAATGGCCGAGGCAGCTAAAGAAGAAATGTCGCGCCTTACCAGCGAGAATGATGAGTTGCTTAAACAGACGCGTATAGAGCGGGATCTGATACTTCGCGAAGCGAAACAGGTAAAAGATCACATCATCGCCGAGGCGAAGGAAGTTGCCAATGTTGAAGGCACACGTATGATAGAACGTGCCCGTTTGGAAATAGAAAACCAAAAAGCAATAGCTATGGCTGATGTGAAAAACCAGGTGGCCACGTTATCAATAGAGATTGCTGAAAAAATATTGCGCAAGCAGTTTGAAGATCAGCGCAAACAAGACCAATTAGTAGCTGACCTTTTAAAAGAAGTGAAATTAAAATAATTTCGGATTTCGGATGTTCAATTTCGGATTTAGGCCGCAGATTGAAATCTGAATGACGAAAAAAATAAATCCGAAATCGAAAATTCGAATTTCGAAATTTAAAAAGCATGTCTGAAACAACAGTAGCAACCAGGTACGCCAAATCGATCATTGATCTTGCGGAGGAAAAAAAGTCACTCGAAGTGATCAAAAAGGATATGGAGCTTTTTTCCCGAACATTAAAAGCCAATCACGAACTCCAGGCTGTTTTGGCCAACCCTATAATTGGCCATGCCAGGAAGATCAGAATACTGGACGCAATCTTTGGTGACAAGATCAACAAGGTGACTGACTCTTTTTTTAAGATCATGGTTAATAAAAGCCGTGCAAATGTTTTATATGCTACTTCAAAAGAGTTCATTAATCAGTATAATGTCATAAAGGATATAAAAAGGGCTTTTGTGGTGTCGGCCACGCCTTTGTCTGAAGAGAATAAGAAGAAAATAATTGCCGAACTAAAAGCCGCAACAGGTGGAGGCATTGAGCTGCATACAAGGGTAGATGCCGGCTTAATAGGCGGCTTTGTACTTACCATTGGCGATAGGCAGGTAGATACAAGTATAGCAACCAGTTTAAACAGGTTAAAACAGGATTTCGCCCAGGGGGTAAATCAATAATTTAAAAACAAAACTCTAAATAAATAAAAAATGGTAGAGGTTAGACCAGACGAAGTATCAGCAATTTTGCGTCAGCAATTATCGGGCTTCAAGTCAGAATCTGAATTAGAAGAAGTAGGTACTGTACTCCAGGTGGGTGATGGTATTGCCCGCGTTTATGGATTAACAAAAGTGCAATCAGGAGAACTGGTTGAATTTGAAAAAGGGTTACAGGGAATTGTACTTAACCTGGAAGAAGATAACGTAGGTGTTGTATTGCTGGGACAATCTGAAGGGGTTAAAGAAGGCGATACGATTAAGCGCACCAAAAAGATCGCTTCAATTAACGTAGGCGAAGGTATGCTTGGCCGTGTTGTTAATACATTGGGCGTGCCTATTGATGGTAAAGGTCCTATTACCGGCAAAATTTACGAGATGCCTTTGGAGCGTAAAGCGCCGGGGGTAATTTACCGCCAACCGGTTACAGAACCTCTGCAAACAGGTATCAAGGCTATCGATGCGATGATCCCTATCGGCCGCGGACAACGTGAGTTGGTGATCGGCGACCGCCAGACCGGCAAAACAGCTGTTTGTATTGATACTATTATCAACCAGAAGGAATTTTATGCAGCCGGCGAACCGGTAATATGTATTTATGTGGCCTGCGGTCAAAAAGCTTCTACTGTTGCAAACATTGTGCGCACACTGGAAGAAAATAACGCTATGGCTTATACTATAGTTGTAACCGCCAGCGCTGCAGACCCTGCTCCAATGCAGTTCTTTGCGCCGTTTGCGGGCGCTGCAATTGGTGAATATTTCCGCGATACAGGCCGTCCGGCTTTGATCGTTTATGATGATTTGTCAAAGCAGGCTGTTGCTTACCGCGAGGTATCGTTATTATTACGCCGCCCACCAGGCCGCGAGGCTTATCCTGGAGACGTGTTCTATCTTCACAGCCGTTTATTAGAGCGTGCTGCCAAGATAAGCCAGAATGACGCCATAGCCCAGGCTATGAACGATCTGCCTGAGTCAATCAGAGGTATTGTAAAAGGTGGTGGCTCATTAACCGCATTGCCTATTATCGAAACGCAGGCTGGTGACGTATCCGCTTATATCCCAACTAACGTGATCTCAATTACTGATGGACAGATATTCCTTGAGTTGAATTTGTTTAACGCGGGTGTTCGTCCGGCAATTAACGTAGGTATTTCGGTATCCCGCGTGGGTGGTAACGCGCAAATCAAATCGATGAAGAAGGTAGCTGGTACATTAAAGCTTGACCAGGCACAATTCCGCGAGTTGGAAGCATTCTCAAAATTTGGATCTGATTTGGACGCCGCTACAAAAAGTGTGATTGATAAAGGATCGCGTAATGTTGAAATATTAAAACAAGGTCAATACTCCCCGGTGACTGTTGAAAAACAGGTTGCAATTGTGTACGCAGGTACTAAGAACCTGATGCGTAATGTGCCGGTAAATAAGATCAGGGAATTTGAAAGCGAATACACTACCCAGTTAGAAATGCGTCATCCCGAAACCCTTGCGGCTTTAAAAGCCGGTAAGCTGGATGACCAGATAACAGGCGTACTGGAAACAGTAGCAAAGGAACTGGCAGGGAAGTATTAATGTGCAAATGTGCAGATGAGTAGATGTGCAAATAATCAACTCAACTGTGAAGGCACGTATTAAAAACATGCAGGTCAATTTGCACATCTGCACATTTAAAATTTGCACATCTAAAGAATGGCTAATTTAAAAGAAGTAAGAAACAGGAT
>JANYAB010000506.1 GCA_025355225.1 Bacteroidota bacterium | reverse complement strand
CAGTGGATACCGTCCTGCGGACGATGGATTGACAATAGTCTTTGCATCATCCATGTCTACGGCATTAATTATTAATACGGAGCTCACCAATTCACCGTTTTCGATATAGGGTGTGGTTTTAAGTGATTTTTCCGTGCCGCTTATTGTCAACCCATCGTCCGCAGGGCGGTATCCACCGACTAAACTGCCCGATTTGGCCAGATTTCCCATATAATCCTGCCAGCGTTTGATGTTGGTTTGTACGGCATTATCTGATGACGGTTTAAAATCAGCCTTGAAACGGATAATAAATAGAAATTGCGATTTGGTCTTATTTTGCCCGAAGCTGGTCAGCCCAGCAAATAAAATAAGGGATAAAAGGATTACTTTTTTCATATTGTTAAGCTTTATTGTTTTTGTTTTTTATAAAAGGGGCCATAATTAATGATAATACAGTGCCGATAACTGATTGGCCGATCAAAGCCATCATCACTTGTGCAGATGTTGAAAATTCCTTTCTAATACTAACCAAATGATCCGCTATTTGTTGTTGTGATTCCCCATTTGCTGCCATAGTTTTCGCGGCCTCGTGAACCATGTATTTAGCGTATCCGGGGTTAATAAATTCGCAATATATAAAACCAAAAGTCGCTGTTATTAGGGCAGTGATAATCGCTACAGTTAACCCTGCTTTAGCAGCCTGAATATAAGACAACAAGCCATTTTGATTTATTTTTACCGTCGTCATACTAAAATATATTCCGATGGCCTGGATAAGAATAGTAAGCAACCCTGAAATACCCCTGATATTAGCTGGTTGGATTCCCCAATTGTAGGTCGTATTAAACCAATTGACAACAGAAAAAAAGCTTACAGTAAAGATGCCTATGGTTAATCCTGTTACTAAAGCGTATTTATAAGGTGGTTTCATTGTGCTCGGTTTGTATTGCGAAACTGTACAAAAAGTGCAGGTTAAACAAGAAATTTGGGGTGGATAAAGGGTGGATTTAATAATTGGGGTCTTTAGCAAGCATGTTTTTTGTACTTATTTACCACTTCCCTGCGATTGTTTACCCCTAGCTTGGCATATAGGTTATTGATATGCGTTTTTATGGTACTCACTTCGACAAAATTCTGGGCGGCGATTTCCTTATTTGTTTTTCCATCAATTATCAGCTCTAAGATATCAAGCTCTTTATTGGTAAGGCCGGATAGTTTACTAACAGTAATTTGACTGATTTTTTGAAGTTGCAATTTTGATAAGAGAAAACCTGCTACAAGGAAAATTAGAGCGACAGCAGTCAAATAATAATCGAACCTGAAATATTTGTAGATTAACAACAAATTCGAAATCTCAAAAACAAGAATAACCGTAGCTGTAACAACACCTATTTTAACGCTGTTTTTAATACTGAGAGAGGTCATTTTGAAATATAGCGCTGTTTAAGGTTAATGATATTTTCACTTTTCCGTTTCAAAATCATCGCCTGGTAAAATACCCGGCTCATCTGCCACTATTTCCCTGCATTTTTCAAGGTCGCGGGCAAAAACCTTTATTTTAATGCCACCTATTGCCTGGTTATAAATCGGGATCATAACACCCAGGCTTTCATCAGCGATAAAGCAGGGTATACCATTGGCTTCCAGTTTAGTGCGGATAATTTGTGCCAGCATGGGATCATAATAAGTTTCAAAGGTTACTATATCGTCTTCTTTTTGCATAAATTGTTATTGTTTAAAAATAGATGACCGTTAAATGAAACCTTGTTCAAAAATGAGGATTTGTTTTGGTTAATTTGAATAATTATGAATCGTATTGATAGGATATCAGCCATACTAATTCAATTGCAATCGCGCAGGGTTGTTAAAGCTTCGGATATTGCCGAACGTTTTAACCTGAGCCTTCGTACGGTTTACCGGGATATAAAAGCGTTGGAAGAAGCCGGCATACCACTAATTGGAGAAGCGGGAGTGGGTTATTCTATCATGGAGGGTTATCGTTTGCCGCCGGTAATGTTCACCCGCGAAGAAGCGGTAGCATTTTTAACTGCCGAAAAACTGATGGAGAAGCTGACTGATCCACTATCAGACGAGAATTATAAATCGGCCATGTACAAAATACGTTCGGTATTGCGTTTGGCCGAAAAGGACTTCCTTGAAAATATCGACGGCAATATCGAAGTGTTTAAAAGCCGCCGCACGCAGCACAACCAACTCGATCTTAACCCGCTTCAGCCTATTTTAAAAGGCATCGCTCAAAAAAATGTTTTGGCTATTCATTACTTTGCGGCCCATAACCAGCAAAAAAGTGAACGTTGTATCGAACCCGTTGGGGTTTTTTACCAGGATAATTATTGGCACCTTATTGCTTATTGCCGTTTGCGGCAAGATTACCGCGATTTCAGACTCGACCGTATTTCTGATATCTCAATAACTAACGACCATTTTAAAACACTTCATCCAAACTTAAAGGAATTTATAGCTAAGTCGGCAAAAGAAAAGAACCTGCAGACGGTTGTTATAAGAGTTGAAAAAAGAGTGTTGCCTTATATTAATGAGCAAAAGTATTATAACGGCTTTGTATCTGAGTACGAAATAGGGGGGATGATCGAGATGACTTTCCTTACGGAATTTTTGGAAGGCTTTGTTCGCTGGCTGATGATGTATGGTGATATGGCGGAAATAATTAGTCCTGAAAGTCTGAAGGAAAAGGTTAGGAGTATTGCCGAGATCATCGCCCAAAGAAATAAATTAACAGCTTATCAGTCCTAAAATATTTCCCCGGCATTTACAAATAAACCTCTCGAACCCTGCCGGCCAAAGCCGTAATCAATGGCGATATTTGTTTTGGATACTTTATTAAGCTTTATGCGTAACCCCGGCCCAAAACCCGGCTGAACAGATTGTAAGCGGGTACCGGGCGCCCCAGAAAATGACTGCAGGTTCCCAAATAGTACACCGCCAAACAAGCCATTTGCGCTTATTTTATAGCGGTATTCACTTTCAAAATAAACCTCCTGCGCGCCACGGAACCTCCCTTGTATGTAACCGCGACCAGTACTTGAATAGGTGTCCCATTGGGTGCTCGGCATGTCCAGATAGGGCGGCTTACCACTTAATACCAGCCAATCATAACTCCAAAAAGCAATGATGTTATCAGAGTTTGCCGGGAACTTGTAATACTTTCGTATATCAACGACAAGGGAACGCCAGCCGGTCGTACTTCCTAAAACACGATAATTGTCCCGATATTGAATACTTGAATAAAATCCTGAGGCCGGGTTAATAGAATTGTCCCTGCTATCAAACTGGGCGTTAAATGTAATACCCGAAGATATACTATGACCTGATTCGCCATACAAATAATAATCAGTGGGTTTTACACCATTTAGATTGCCCCTTTCAGATATATTGGTGTGATAATCTATAATATATCCCGCCCCTGCCGAGAAATGACCGGTAATGTGTCTTAGCAGCGTCTCATAAACACGTATATAAAAATAATCGAGCGGGTCCTCATTGGCTATATTCGAGTTGCTGCCAAGTCCAAAAGTGCTTTGAGGGTATTTATAAAAACGATAATCACCCACCAGCTCATAAGTATTGTGTTTTAACCAAATTTCCGATTCAATAGGTAAAACAATCTGCCTGTTCTGGGTATAACCTGCATTTCCGCTTATGGTGGATATATTGGCCTGCGAATCTGTACGAAAGGCGGCGTTACCCGTTATGCTTACTACTAACTTCGATACGAGGGTGTACCCCACAGCCGGTACAAATGAAAACACCGGCTTTGAGCCAATAGGTTTAATTTTAGCTGTATCAGCTTTCTTGGTTTTATGAAATAGGTTTCCAACTATTTCATACAGGTCTTTTTGTTTCGGTTTTGAGGTATCAATATGCTCTTTGTAAAGAGTATCAGAAGGAATTTTGAGAATCCTGTGGTTTTTCATTTCCTGTGCATGAAGGTTGCGCAGGCAATTGAACGAAAAAAAAAGAAAGATACAGATGGGATAAAACTTATTCATCGAGTTTTATAATACCCAAAAGATACTTTGTGTTTTAGAAAAATTGAAGTAATGCCCCTTTGCGTTTAATTTTACTGTGTTAGATTTTTTTATAATAAAACAAATAACAAATTCCTGCTGACATAGGGTTGTCATCGGCTTACCTTTAATTTGTGCTGTGGTTCTCAAATAAGCAATTTTATGGTTAAATATTGGATAACGGTAGTTTCAAAAGGTCACCTGCAGCGAGGTATCGCAGATGGGTTTATGCAGGTCAATCATGGTAAATCAACTCCTTTAAAAAGAATGAACAAGGATGATTGGGTTATTTTCTATTCACCTAAGCTGACAATGAACGGCGACGAAAAATTGCAAGCATTTACTGCCATAGGGCAGACGATAGATGAAACCGTTTATCAGCATAAAATGAATGATGATTTTATACCTTTTAGGCGGAATATAAAATACTATGAATGTAAAGAAATCCCGATTGTTCCCTTGATCAACGATTTGGAGTTCATCCCCAATAAAAGCTCATGGGGTTATCCTTTCCGGTTTGGTTTTTTTGAGATCAATGGACCTGATTTTAAACTATTAAAAGAAAAACTTTTAGGCTGAATTCCTGTAGAAATAGTATAATT
>JANYAB010000491.1 GCA_025355225.1 Bacteroidota bacterium | reverse complement strand
AGTTTCTTGGTCAGGGTCATTTCTTTGGTCGCAATTATCTATAAAAACTATTATTTGTTTCTGTTGATTTTTGCAGATGTATTCTAATGACTTCTTAATGTGCCTTACTTCATTTGAAAGTAACGATGACAGAAATTCAATTTCCTTTTCAATAGCCACAAACGGGATATTACACTCATATAACTGATATCGTAATAAAGACGAAAATTGCTCCAGTATTTTTCTTGCCGAAGTATTAGATTTATCAATTTTGTAATAAACGGTATTTAGAGCGTTGAATAGAAAATGGGGATTGATCTGGTTTTTAAGCGTTGTAAGCTCCGACACTAACTTTTCTTTTTCCAGGGTCTCCATTTTCTTTGCTGCTACAATGCGGTCAAAAGCAAGGCGGATAGAACAACCTAATAATGAAATAAAGGTTACAAGGAAATAAGAGCCGAAAACTAAGTCGGACCAAAACCAATAAAAAAAATGCTCATGATGTTTAATTAAATTTTCCCGGTAAGAAAAAATTGAGCCGCCAGACAGCATTAGTTGTAGTAAAATGATTGCGGAACCGGATAAAAATATCAAAAGCAAGTAAAAACCTGTAAAGTAGTAGTATGCTCCCTTATAAATAAATTTTGGCAATAAGAACTCTACCGCTGCAAGCAGAGAAATCATACACAACGTGACATCAATTGTAGTAGAAAAGATTGCGTGCCTGAAATTCGGTATCCCTCCAAATTTGAAAAGGAACCAAAGAATATAAAAAGAGAAAGCAAATATTAAATAATAAGCCTTTCGCTGAAAAATTCTCATCATGATGATACAACCTCTAAATTACTGCAAAAAATAAGTGAGCGGTTAGAATTTATGTGAAATGTATCATATTCAGGGTGAAAATGGTTGAGCCCCTGTTTTTTCTAAATGGAGGAAAAAATAGTTTGCGCCCGCTCGCCGATCAGTGGTATCGGGGTCTTTTGTCCGCTAATCGCTCCGATAAAACCAATAAGCCAAAAAATAAAAAATATAACTCTAACAATCCACCCAAGTGACACTGCGGACCACAGCCCCGTTGTGAAGAATACAGCCGCGAAAATCATCCCTAAAACCCAGGAGGCTATCATAGAGACGAGATGGAATAACAAGGTTTGCCTTAACTGGTAGCTTCCCAAGGCCGTTTTATTGTTTTGATGAATGGCAAAATAAGCAATGAGCCACCCAACGATAGTTAAATAGCTGATAATACCGGCAGTTTTCCCATCATCGCTTGTCTGAAAAGGATTGTTTGGTTCCATAATAGTTTTGTGGTTTAATTTAAGCTTATATAAAGCTAACTAATTAAATATCATAATCGTTAACCTGGTTGTTATTTTTGCCAAATCGCTTATTACTAAGGATTACTTCTTATCCACGGTTTAAGGGAAAGATTTATCCAAATAAATTTTACTTTTATTCAAGTTTTTTTAATTCAATAGTGGTTTATGAATAGCCGGCAAAAATTAGGGAATCCCATTTTCATCATTTCAGTGTTGCTTCTGATTGTAAACGACTGGTATTTGAAACAGGCTTTTTCAAACGAACTGACAGGAAAATTATCCGACTTTTCGGGACTATTTGCATTTCCCTTCCTTTTGAGCGCTATTTTACCCCGAAGTACGAAAAAGATACATGTTTTTACTGCCCTGATTTTTATTACATGGAAACTGCCATTTATACAACCATTTATTATCGCTTTAAACAACCTGGGCATCCCTGTTAGCCGTACGATTGACTATACCGATTATGCAGCGTTAATGGTCCTGCCTTTTTCATTTTATATATTTAACAGGCCGACTATTTATTCTTTAAAACCAATTGTTTTAAATGGACTGGTTATTTTATCATCATTAGCATTTATTGCTACATCTATGCCAGCCGGCAAAAGGGAAAAATTTGTCGATATAAATAAAACATACCGCTTTGATTTTTCGCGCCGGGAACTAATTTCCAGGCTAAATATGGTTCAACTCGAGTATGTCGACGATATTAATAAATATAGCGGACAGGTAGATTTCGACAGTAAAAAAAGTATTTTTCATTTCAAAGACAGAAATGATACCCTTGCAATAATCCTGGACTATAGAAAAATTAACGATACTGATACTATATTGCTGCACACATCCTATGCTGAAATCAATATCTCGGGCTCTAGCAACTCTTCAAACCTGGAACTTCTCAGCATCTTTCAATTTGTTCCACGGGCAAGTAAAGCAGATTACAAAGCAAAGGCGATACGGGTGTTTGAAAGAAGCATTATACGCAAAATTAAAAACTACCGGCATTTCGCATATAAAAAATAAAGTGCGAACACCTGGTTCTATTTCGAAATATAAAAGGATTGCCCCAATTTATGCCGATCCGGCATTGGCCAACCAATTGGCCATCAACATAATATTGCCAGTTTTAAATTGCGGTGAGCGGGAAAACCTTGCGTTCATAACGTAGTGTACTTTTCACTATATTATTCTTATTTAAACTAATTCTAAATAAATTCTTTGTTTAGAGACTATGGTTTTATATTTGCCCAAATTAGAATCAATCTAAATAATAGAATAATGAACAATTTTTATTTTCCAAAACTCAATCTTATACTCGTGTTTGTCCTTTGCGCCGCCATAGTAAATGCTCAAAGCCTCACAGGAAAAATTTCAGGAATTGTAAAAACCACTTATGGCAAGCCTGCTCCTGATGTGACTATAACTATTAAAGAATTAAATAAACGTACCAGCACTGATGAAAACGGAGCATATGAATTCAAAAATATAAAACCAGGCAACTATATATTAAAGGCAACTTTTGTAGGTTCTAAAAGTGCTGAAAAAGCAGTAATCGTAACGGCAAATGAAACGGCTGCAGTTGATTTTGCTATTGGCGAATCTTTATCTGAGCTTAAGGAAGTAAATATTAATGCTGGCAAAACAACAAACACAATTCCCGTAAAAATTGGAAAAGCAAACCTGAATCAATTAGACCTTCCTCAGAGTACAGGCGTAGTAAGCAGCCAGGTGATCGAAGATCAGCAAATCAATCGTTTAGGCGACGCAGTGCGTAATGTAACCGGCGTTACTCTTACCCAGACAAGGGGCGGAGTTGGTGAAACATTCTCTGCCAGGGGCTACAGTATAGGTATAAACGGCGGGGCAAACAGCATTTTCAAAAACGGGGTGCCGGTAAATACGGCAGGTTTTCCGGAAGCCAGCGCGTTAGAATCTATTGAGGTACTAAAAGGGAGCGCCGCTTTACTATATGGTAATGTATCGGGCGGCCTCGTGATCAATATGATAACAAAAAAACCAAAATTTGAAAACGGTGGCTCGGCATCCATGCGTTATAGCAGTTATGACGATTATCAGCCTACCATAGATGTGTATGGCCCGGTATCAAAAAACCTTGCTTACCGCGCTATCGCCACTTACGGGAATGCCGGAAGTTACAGGAACGGCGTTAAAACAGAACGTACTTATGTTAACCCATCTCTGTTATATAACCTTGGCAAAAACACTACATTAATACTGGAAGGTGATTTCCTGAAATCGAACCTAACACCCGACTGGGGCATAGGCTCATTAAATAACGGCCAGGCTATACCAATGATGGTTGCACGCTCACAGTTTATCAATACTTCGTGGGCATATAGCCATTTAAATCAATATTCTGGCTCATTAACCATTAATCATTGCTTTAATAAAACATGGAAGCTGAATTTCATTTCTTCGGCCCAAAGTACCAATATTGATTCGTATGGCTCAAGCTTGCCCAACACGGTAAGCGCTGCAGGCGACTGGAACAGGGGCCTTGCCCGCGCCAATATGCATGAAGGTGATTATACCGCGCAGGCAAACCTGACGGGTAAATTTAAAACCGGTGGTATAAGGCATCAATTGTTATTCGGCACAGACGTTGCCAAGGTGATCAACGTTACCAATGGTTACAGCATTAATGGCCAAAATATCAGCAGCTATATTTATGACAAGATCAATACTATTGATCTCAATAAATATGTTCAGCGTAAGGATATTCCAAACGCAATGGATACCGTCCGTATTACAGCTCCTGTTTATCGATTTGGCACCTATGTGCAGGATCTGATCAGTTTGACCAATAAGTTTAAAGTGTTAGCGGGTGTAAGATGGTCGTGGCAGCAAACCTATCAGACAAATATTGATTATTTGCAAAAGGGAACAACAGGCGCAGGGCTAGCCGCAACCCGTTATGACAGGGCGTTTTCGCCGAAAGCTGCTTTGATCTATCAGCCGGTGAAAACTACGTCGGTCTACGCCAGTTACAGCAATAATTTTATAGTGAACAGCGGCACCGATGTAAACACAGGACAGGGCTTAAAACCATCCGTCATCGATCAGTATGAGGCCGGTGTCAAAAACGAACTTTTAGACGGGAAGCTTACTGCCAACTTCAGCATATACCGCATCATTAACAATAATCTGGCAGTAGTATCGCCATTTAAAGCAGATGGCACAACTAATAGTGATAATACCGTTAAAACCTTAAGCGGCCAAACAACAAGCGATGGTCTTGAAGTTGATGTGACCGGAAACCTAAGCAAAAATTTTTACTTTATAGTTGGATACGCTTATAACAATGCCCGCTATACCAAAACATCCGGCTTAAAAGGCTCGAACATTGAAGGTGAACCTTTGGTGATCAACCCTAAGAACACCGCTAATGCCAGCTTGTTTTATACTTTCACAGACCCGGAATTGCGCGGGTTTAAAGTGGGGGCCTCTGCATTTTATACAGGAAAACGCCTGGCAGGGTACAACAATGTTGTTGGCCAGGCGCAGGCATATAGCCGCCTGTTGCCGGTAGGTGGTTTCGCTACATTGGATATTTCTGCAGGTTATACTTACAAAAAAGTGTCCCTTCTGGCACAAATCTCAAATATAACCAATACGCTGAACTACCTTATTCATGATAACTACAGCATAACGCCTATAGCTCCACGACAATTTTTAACTACGCTGGCTTATAAGTTTTAATGAGCTATTTTGATATTAAATCTCTGCGCCTCTTTGTGCGGTCCCTCTGTGACCTTCGTGGTAAAAATTAACCACCAAGGACACAGAGATTTCACAACGATCACTAAGACCCTGTATTACTCTATCGTAATCTCGTCGGCAAATATATAAGAAGGTTGCCCCTTGCTTTCGTGCCACTCGGGTAAGGGTCCGTATTGTTTGGCTACAAGCTTTATGTATCTTGTTTTTAAGTTTAGGTTAGCTGTAAAGTTTTGTATTTGTATGGTGGTGTCTTTTATATCAACTTTGGTATTTACTGTGGCAGCTAGTTTATAGTTTTTACTATCATCGGATGTCCAGTACTCTACGTATTTTGGAAACACGATCCAGGCACGGCTATCCTGTAGTGTACCAATACTAACCGTTTTTACGGGTTTTGTCTGCCCCATATCTATTACAGCTTCCAGATCTGTCCCCTGGTAACCCTGCCAGTGACCTACGCGCCAGTTTACTTTTCCATGCAAGCCATCGATTAAGCTTTCTTCTCCTTGAGCAGCGTAATTAGGTAAGTATTTGCTGCGGAGCGTAAGTTTGATATCACTCCTGATTTTGGTAAAGGAGCCTTCATCAACAAAACTTGTTTTTTCATCTTTTATAGCAATCGCTTTTACAGTTGTGTTGGATGATATGGGAATGGGCTTATTATAAATTGCCGAACTGTTGATGGGTACCGAACCATCTAAGG
>JANYAB010000483.1 GCA_025355225.1 Bacteroidota bacterium | reverse complement strand
CAGTTCTAAGTCTTTTTCAAGGCTTTGACTTATGACTTCAGACTTTCGACTCAAGACTTTCAACTTAGACAAACCAAGCTCCACCTGCACCCCGCGTTTAGTACCCAGCAACTCGTGCCACTCATCGATTACGACTACCTGCAAGTTTTGGAACATTTTAGGATATTCCTTTTGGGCCAGCATCAGGTGCAGGCTTTCGGGGGTGGTGAGCAATACTTCGGGCAGGTTTTTCTTCAAGGCTTGCTTTTCGGCTGCGGGCGTGTCGCCTGTGCGGGTAGCTATTTTCCAGGGGAGGCCTATTTCGTCGCATACCTCTTGCATGGCCTTTTTAATATCGTTGGTTAACGCGCGTAAGGGTGTTATCCAAAGCATCATCAAGCCGTTATTTTTTGGGGTAGTATATGAACCAGGATTTTTATTGATGTAATCAGCCAGGAAAGGCAGAAAGAGCGCAAATGTTTTTCCGCTGCCTGTAGGCGCGTTCAACAGGCCCGAATAACCGCCAAGATAAGCCTCTTCCATTTCCTGCTGGAAAGGGAACTGTTGCCAGTTCTTGTGCTTATACCATTGCCGGATAATTTGCTGACCAGTTGTAATCATGCCAATAATATACAACAGAAATTACAATAAGTTAGCGGTCGCTTTAAAGATCAGTTTAAAGTGACATTTATTTTTTCAACCAGGTCATTAATTACCTGTGGTGATTTTATTATCCTTTCGTGCCCAACATCATCATACTTTTGGCTTATAATGGATCGGTTAGCGTTTAAAAATTCCTCCAGGTAGCTATAAGTCGATACTTGGTCATTTGGATCATAGGCCAGCAAGTGCTTAAATTGTGTATCAAAAGAATACCAATCGTTTAAATTATAGAATGATGCCGGGTTATTGAATTTATTCTCAAAACTTTCTAAGAACTTATCCTGGTCTGGTTGCATTATGCCCACCATATTCATACTATATTCAAAATTTTCTTTCAAGCGGATAAGCGGAGCGATGCTTATTAATAACGATGGCGTATACCCCAGTTCTTTTAACGCAATTACATTTGCAATTGCACCCAGTGAATGACCAATTAAAATATCAGGATTACCATATTCAGAGGCAATAGCTCTAACTGCCTGGACATATAGCAAAAGATTAGATAATTCCCCCTCCGAGCTACCATTGCCCGGCGCGTCAAAAGCAATGATCTCCAAATCGGATATCGTTCTCAACGCGGTGATCATCTCCGTAAAATCAGCAGCTTTTGATCCCCAGCCATGAGTAATTAATAACTTTTTTGAGCCAGTTCCCCATTTAAAGCCATTAAAAGTTAATTCTTTTTTTTCAAAATGCTCATCCTTAATTGCCAGGCTAAACTTTTCAGCCTCATTCAGGTGCTGTTCCTGCTGTAAGCGCACAGGCATTTTTGGGGAATAACAGATCAGTTGCCAAATCAGCTCAGCAAATTCATCTGTGGCACTGGTCGTAGTTTTTATCTGTGCAATAATTTGTCTTAGCTTTTTCATGGGTAATTTATAAGGCGTGGCTGCCCAAATCTATAAATACTTTCATTAGATCTGTGGTCTGGGTAAGATACATAAAAAAAGTCCTGCCAGTTACCTGCAGGACTAATTTAAAAACTTAGTTTTAAGCTCAAATCCGAATTATTTCTTCTCCGGCAGTAAAATCAATTTGATTAAGTTATTGCCGCTTAAGTATTTTGCAGCGGCTTCTTTAACGCTTTGCACCGTTACGTTATTCAGATCGTGAATATGATGAAGCACAGCATCAGGATCCACCTGGTTTTGAGACGCGGAGGTTAAATGCCCTTCCCAAAAAGAATTTTCTTTTAACTCTACTTCCGTTGCACGGGTCTCTTCAGCAATAAATTTTTGGATATCCACAGGTTCCGGACCATTTTGAATGATCTTTCCAATTTCTTCCATTGTGGCACTGATCAGCTTATCTACATTAGCGGGGGCACAGCCAAAATATACAATGAAGCTATACCTGCCGTTAGGGATTTTTGTATAGCTCGCCTTTACACGCGGTGCATATACTCCGCTTTCCTTCTCGCGCAAACGCTCTATCAATTTAATGTTCAATATCTCTTCCAGAGCGCCGACTTGCAAATTATTGTTTTCATTATACTCATAATCGCCGCTAAATACCAGCTGAACGCTGCTCTTATCTCCTATTCCTTTATAAACATCTTTGGTGATCTGCCCGGCAGGTGCGTGAATACCTAAATTTTTATAGGTTTCATTATGATTAGCTGACGGAAGGCCTCCAAGATATTTTTGCAGGAGGGGTTTTATTTTTTCCGCATCAAAACTCCCCACTATAGTAAAAGTATAACCAGTTGCATCTGCAAACCTGTCTTTATAAAAACTATAGGCTTTATCCAGGCTTGCACTGTTGAGCCTTTCAGGAGTCACTATCATCCTCCTGAAATTGTGGTTACTTAAGGTAGCCGAAACAGTATCCTGGAATACGCTGGTTGGGTCAAGACTGCGGTTAGCTAATAATGATTTAGTCTGGCTGATATTTGATTGCCATATATCAGGATCCTTGCGAGGTGCCGTAAAATATAAATACAACAATTGTAAGGCAGTTTCAAGGTCCTTTGGAGAAGCGCTGCCATTTATGCCCTCGGCAGTTTCACTAATATAAGGTGAGATACTTATATTTTTACCACTCAGCATTTTATCCAGTTGGATTTCGGTAAAATCTGCCAATCCACTGTTCCCAATCACTCCGGCCGCCAGGTTTGCTGAAGTAAAATCTTCATCGCTCGCCAGTGATGTGCCACCGAAACGATATCCATTGATCAGTACCTGGTCATTTTTAAACGTAGTGGGCTTTAATATCGCCTTTACGCCATTACCGAAAGTGAGCGTAGTGGTATTTATCGCCGTATCTTTTTGCTCGGCTGTTATTTTGGTACTAGCGGGTTCTTTGCTTAATAATGGCTTGTTGCTTACATTATCTACATAAGCGGTTACACCCTTCCCTGCTTCGCCAATCCAGCTAAGTAAAGTTTTTTCAGATGGTAATTTGTCTTTTTCTTTTTCAGGGGCCTCCACAACTACTGCACGGTTCTGGTCGCTGATGTATTTACCCGCCAAAGCATTTATTTCGTTTAGTTTGATCTGGCCGATATTTTCTTTGTAGAAATTATACTCATATTCAATTCCCGGGATACCTTCGCCCTGCAAAAAGTTTTGCTGATACTCACGCACAAAGTTTACCGATTTGGTTTTATCGCGCTCCTTAAAAGCATTTTCCATTTGTGTTAATGCATCCTGTTTTGCCCTTTCGAACTCAGTTTGGGTAAAGCCAAATTTCCTGGCACGCTCCGTTTCGGCAACTACTGCTTTTAATGCTTTTTCCAGTTCGCCCGATTTGGCAACGGCAATGGACGTAAAGGCATCCTGGTCGCCTATGAACCCTCCGTAACTTGCCCGGCCAAATAGAAACGGTGGATTGGCTTTTTGAGTTAGTTCGCCCAACCGGGAATTAAGCATCTGGTTAAATAACTCCACACGAATACTCTCCAATAGATCAGTTTTGGTTTGCACCTTTTTGCCGGGATGTTTTACAATTACTTCGGCAAGGGTATAAGGGAACTCCTTATCTGTGGCTATTTTTACCAGGGTACCCGGACTGGCAGGAACAGAATATTTGGTACGTACTTTTTCATTGGGCGGGTTTTTTAAGCCCGAAAAATTGTCTTTTATCAGTTGCTCCACTCTTTTTGGGTCGAAATCACCAACAGCGATCACCGCCTGAAGATCAGGGCGGTACCAATCGTGGTAAAAACTTTTAATAGTTTCGGGCTTAAAAGTTTTTAAGATATCCTCCTTACCAATCGGTAAACGTTCAGCATATCTTGAATTGTTCAGCAATACAGGTAATATCTGGTGCTGCAGGCGCTCCTGGGCATTTTTACCCCGCAAACGTTCTTCTTCTAAAACAACGCCACGTTCTGCATCAATCTCTTTAGGGTCGAATGTTTGGTAGCCTGCCCAGTTAGCCAGTATGTCAAATCCTTTTTCAAACGTTTTAACACTGTCCGTTGGTAATGGCAATTGGTAAACTGTTTCATCAAATGACGTATAAGCATTTAAATCGGCGCCAAACTTAACGCCCGATTTTTGCAGATAACTCACCAGTTCATTCTTCGGGAAATCACGGGTGCCATTAAACGCCATGTGCTCGGTGAAGTGGGCCAAACCCTGCTGCGCGTCCGTTTCGAGTACTGACCCTGCTTTATTTACAAGGTATAATTCTGCCCTGCTTTTTGGCTCGGTGTTTTTCCTGATGTAATAAGTTAAACCATTGGGTAGTTTCCCGATGATCACATTCGGATCGAGCGGCAGCATATTGCTGCTGTACTTTATTAACGAGGCAACAGGTTTATCTTTAGGCGAAGGTGTCAGCTTCTTTTTTACCTGGGCAAATGAAAAATTTGCAGTAATTAATAATGCTAAAGCAGCTAAGGAGAGTTTTCTATTTAGATTCATAGATAGTTTAAAGATTTATCGCTAAGATGCGAACGAATTTATTAGTTTCAAAGTATATTTTGTGAGTAATACGTTTGACGTGGTACGTTGTACGTTTATAAAAACCTCGCACAACTGAAAAATTTAGATTAATCTTCTGATATAATTGCTTGCACGAAAACGTATTACATTTAATTGTT
>JANYAB010000461.1 GCA_025355225.1 Bacteroidota bacterium | reverse complement strand
GGTGTCAACCTTCGTAATTTTCCATCCATTAGCTGCGCGTTCGGCAGTGATCACATCGGTGCGGGTAAAATCATTGTATTTCATTTCCACTTTCAGTACGGTAGCATCATCGCTGTCCTGCATAACAGATTTGGTGCATTGGCAATCCTGCTCCACATTTTCGCTTGATTTTAAAGAGCTGATGATTTGTGGCTTAGTCAATGTTTTCACATTACTGCCGCGTATCATATTAAATTCTGCATCATTATCAATGGCATTTTCAATCCCATCGAGTTTGCCGTGTACAACTGCATTCAGATAAGTGTTAATCACCCCCTCTTTGGTCGGGTTGTCATGGGTGGTTCTTGCTGCCGCATTGGTAACAACAAATGCAAACAATAACGCGGTTCCCAACATAACAAATTTTAAAGTTTTCATGATATTAAGTATTAAGTTTACTAATTGATTTATGTCTATAAGATGCCCGAATACTTAAATTCGTTACAGCAAAAAGCCCCATTTCAGATGATTTAACAAACATTTAACATTTACAGGATAACATTGGGATATTTGCATTTACAGATTGATTTGCACATGCTATGGTTGAGTTCAATACTATTATTTTACAATTTGATGAACAAGGGGAGAAAACCGGCTGGACCTATATTGAAATACCTGCAGACCTGGCCCAGCAGTTGAAACCCGGTAATAAAAAGTCGTTCCGGGTTAAAGGGATGCTGGATGGCCTTGCTGTCAAGGGTATGGCGCTAATGCCCATGGGCGAAGGCAATTTTATTATGGCGCTGAAGGCAGATATTAGGAAGGGGATACGAAAAGGTGCAGGAGCTATGCTGCAGGTAAAAATTGAAGAGGATAAAGATTTTAAAATAGAAATGCCGGATGACCTGAAGGAATGTTTTGATTTCGAACCCGAGGCCTTTGAATTCTTTAACACGCTTGCAAAATCGCACCGCGAATATTTTATCAGGTGGATTGACGGCGCAAAAACCAATGAAACACGGGCAAAGCGTATCGTAAATACTGTAAATGCAATGCTCAGAAAATGGCCCTACAATGTGATGCTTCGGGAAATGAGGAAGGATTGATTGATGTGCAGATTATTGATGTGCAGATTGTTGGGATTGAAATAGTAGTCCAATCTAAACATTTGCACATCCGCAATCTGCGCAAAATAGATGTTATGGTTTATAGTGCCTTACATACTCATTCAATGTGGTAATTACACCATTCTTAAGTTGAAAGTCGTTAATAAGCTCTATCGAATCAGTTTTTCCTTTCAGGTCTGTAATGGTTTGTTTATACCATAAAGTTACCCACTGATCTTTATCTACCTTGCTTGTAACAGCCTCCCAGTCTTGCATCTTAACACTTAATGTCTTGTAGGTGTCTCTCATGCCCTTAGCCATAGCAATAAATTGCTTACTCGTGCCTTTAAAGGCTGAGCCATCAAAATTTGCCTTTATAGAATCGGCAAGATATTTTTTCATTTCGGTAGTATCATTATTTTCAAAACTTTTTAAAGCTTTTAAACAAGTGAGGGTGTTAGCATGGCTTGTGTCAGCTACCCATTGATCGGGATGTTTGATAGTGTAAGGATAAGCTACAGAATCTGTTTTTGATGCAACTGCATCGGTTGAGGGTTTTGGCTTGCACGCGATAATTAACAAGGGCATCACCAGTAATAAGCAGGCATTTTTCATGATTTTGAATATTAGGTTTGCGTTAATTAATTGAAATATAGCAAGATATATTCGATAAAAACAAAAATGACTGATTTTTAACTTTTAGGAAATATTGTTGTGCGATTTTCCCTAAATATATTGGGGTTAGTTCGAAATAGTTTAAACAGGTTAATGTGCAGATGTTTAAACATCTGCACATTTGAAGTCTCCAGATAATCATGGAAGTAAGATTTACGAAGTTTCAAAAACTTCGTAAATCTGAAATGTTAAAAAAAATCTGCACATCTACAATCTGCACATCAGCACATCTACACAGGTTAATGTGCAGATGTTTAAAAATGCGCACATTTGAAATCTCCAGATAATAATAGGAGTAAGAAATCGAAGTTTCAAAAATTAACGCAAAATCTCTATAAATTCCAATGGTGAGTATACTGGTAATAGAGGTATGCCGTCTTTTTGTAATTGCTTATCCCGCGAAATAAAATAATCTAATCTATGGTGGATCGCTGTATAGTATTGCAGGGCATCCTCAATGTCATTAATTTTAGAATGGAGAGCGATTAACGCAGTTTCATGCGGAATATCAATGACTGTTATATCCGTCAGTAAATTTAATAACATCTCTTTTGCCTTGGTATTTCCGTATGACTTGGACGTCCAATAACCAACAATGTGAAGAACCGACGATGTTATAAATGCGTCAACCTGGTAATTTATAACCAATTCTAAGATTTCTTTTGCCTCATCATGAAATTCACGCCGAAGCGCGTAATCAAGCAATACGTTAGCGTCCAGAAATATCTTAACCGCCATGTTTTGGATCTTGATAATACAATTCTTTTAAATCTGCTTTTGGATCAATATTAGGTTTTTCAAGTTCTTCAACAAGATCAATTATAGTTTTTCGTTTTACCGGTTTAGTAATGCTTTTAAAATAGCTTTCCACCAATTGCGAAACACTTGCGTGTTGTTTTTCAGCGTAACGCTTAGCGTTTTTTAGTAAACTATCCTCAATAGTTAAATTCAGTCTCGTTTTCATAAAGTAAATATACGCATAATTGTAATTGATGCGCATAATTTGTTATAGATATTTTAATTGGTCTGAAATGTTCAAAAAATCTGCACATCCGCACATTTGCACATCTGCACATTATAGTATCTTTACCCATCCATATTTTTTTGTTAAGAATGAGTGAAGATCTGACCAATAACGATATCCCTGAAAATAACGAAGACAATAAATTACACAACGTAACATCCCTTGGCGGACTGTACGAAAACTGGTTCCTCGATTACGCGTCCTACGTAATTCTTGATCGTGCCGTTCCGCATTTGCACGATGGTTTAAAGCCCGTACAGCGCCGGATATTACATTCGCTAAAAGAGATGGACGACGGCCGCTTTAATAAGGCTGCCAACGTGATCGGTAATACAATGAAATACCACCCGCATGGTGACGCATCTATTGGCGATGCCATGGTGCAGTTGGGACAGAAGAACCTGCTGATTGACTGCCAGGGAAACTGGGGAGACCCGATAACAGGTGATTCAGCTGCTGCTCCGCGTTATATCGAAGCGCGCTTATCCAAATTTGCCAATGAGGTGGTCTTTAACCCCGATACTACCGAATGGCAGGCCAGTTATGATGGCCGTAACCGGGAGCCGATTACTTTGCCTGTTAAATTCCCTTTGTTGCTGGCACAGGGTGCTGAAGGTATTGCCGTGGGTTTGGCTACAAAAATATTACCGCACAACTTTGTCGAATTGATCGATGCGTCCATAGCGGTTCTGAATAATGTTACCCCAAACTTATTGCCTGATTTCCCCACCGGGGGGATGGCGGATTGCTCCGCCTATAACGACGGTCAGCGTGGAGGGAAGGTTCGCGTTCGTGCGCGGATTTTGGAGCGCGATAAAAAGACACTTGCCATTACCGAAATACCATTCAGCACAACCACGGGAAGTCTCATTGATAGTGTAATATCTGCAAATGATAAGGGCAAGATCAAAATTAAAAAGATCGAAGACAACACCGCGAGGGATGTAGAGATCATCATTCACCTGGCGCCGGGCATATCACCTGATGTGACCATCGACGCACTGTATGCTTTCACCGACTGCGAGGTTTCCATATCGCCCAATACCTGTGTGATACAGGATGATAAGCCCCGGTTTATGAGCGTGAACGATATGCTCACCGAGAGCACGCATTACACCAAGGAACTGCTGAAACAGGAACTACAGATCAGGCTGAAAGAGTTGATGGAGAAGATATTCTTCAGTTCGCTGCTTAAGATATTTATACAGGAGGGTATGTATAAGAACCCGGCCTACGAGAGTTCCGGAAATTTTGAGAATGTGGTAGAAGTGCTGAATAGCTTGTTCGAACCATTCTTTCCGCTGCTTTATCGCGAGATATTGCCCGAGGATTATAAAAGGCTGATTGATAAACCGATGAGCAGCATCACCCGTTTCGATGTGAAAAAGTCGGACGAGCAGATGAAGACTCTTGAGCAGGAGATCAAAGAAGTAAAACATCATTTGAAGCACCTGAACGATTATGCGATAGCCTGGTTCTTGAAGCTAAAGGAGAAATACGGAAAGGGACGTGAGCGTAAAACAGAATTGCGCACATTTGATAGGGTGGAGGCTGCACAGGTAGCGTTGGCCAATGTTAAATTATACGTTAACCGGGAAGACGGTTTTATTGGTACAGGCTTAAAAAAGGACGAGTTTGTTGGCGATTGCTCTGATATCGATGAAATTATTGTTTTCCGGGCCGACGGACGCTGTATCATCACCAAAGTGCAGGACAAAGTATTTGTGGGTAAGGAGATCATCCATGCAGCGGTATTTAAAAAGAACGACGAGCGTACCGTTTATAACCTGATCTATAAGGACGGGCAAAGCGGCACGAGTTATATTAAACGTTTTTCAGTAGTCGGCGTTACCCGCGATAAGGAGTACGACCTTACTAAAGGCACAAAAGGCTCGAGAGTACTGTACTTCTCAGCTAATCCGAACGGGGAGGCCGAAGTGGTTAACGTACAGCTAAAGCCGCACAGCAAGCTGAAAAAACTACAGTTCGACGAAGATTTTGCCGACCTGGCCATCAAAGGCCGCAACTCAATGGGTAATATTATTACCAAGTACCCGGTTAAAAAGATCGTGCTTAAAAGCAAGGGTATTTCCACACTTGCCGGTAGGAAGATATGGTACGATAAGATACTGAAACGCCTGAACGCTGATGGCCGCGGGCAATACCTCGGCGAGTTCGACGGCGACGACCGCATATTGACTATACTGACCAATGGCACCTACGAACTCACCAGTTTCGATTTGAATAATCACTTCGACGATAAGATGGCCGTCATCGAAAAGTATAACCCCGAAAAGGTTTTTTCTGTAGTGCATTATGAGGGGAAATCCAAAAATCACTTCGTAAAGCGTTTTGTTTTCGAGAATACCGCCATAGGTCGGCAAACCAGTATCATCAGTGAGGAGAACGGGTCAAAACTGGTGATCATATCAGGGGCGGCACAACCGATCGTAAAGTTGGAGCAGTTGAAAGGAAAGATTGAAGCTCCCGAAAACCTGGAGCTCGATCTATCCACTCTGATCGATGTAAAAGGGATGAAGGCTATGGGTAATCGCATCTCTCAGCATACCGTAAAATCTATTGAGCTGACAGCCGAAATCAATCCGGTTACAGAGGAACCATTGGAAGAAGGAGAGGCGGAGACGGAATCACAAGAATCACCTGAACAATCAGAAGAACCCCAAATAGAATCCGAGGAATCACACAACGAATCTGTGGAATCAACGGATAAATCAGTGGAATCCAAAGAAATAAAATCGGTGGAATCACCCCAAAAATCGGTGGAATCCCAGCAAATAAAATCGGAGGAATCACCTACCCGATCGGTGGAATCAAAAGAAACCAAAAAAATAGACTTTGAGATCACCAATCCCGGCGATATAGAAATAGATGATAAAGGGCAATTGGGATTGTTTTAACAAGTATGCTGCCCGTCGAGGTCTGCTGAATCCAATAAAAAAGAGGAAACGCGTAGATATTGCATCTATCGCGTTTTTCTATCTTTACGAATTATATGAAAAACCTGCGCTGGCTTTTGTCTCCGTTCTCGCTAATATATGGCCTTGCTGTGATTATTCGCAACTGGCTTTATGATGCAGGTATATTTAAAAGTCGGAAATTTAACCTGCCCGTTATTTCAGTGGGCAACCTGGATATTGGCGGTGCTGGCAAATCCCCGATGACCGAATATTTGGTGCAATTGTTTAAAGATCATTATAAACTGGCAACTTTGAGCCGGGGCTACGGCCGCGAAACCAAAGGCTACCTAACGGCCACTGCTACTGCCACTGCTACTGAAGTAGGCGATGAACCGGCGCAATTCAAAAACAAATTCCCAGAGGTAACCGTAGCTGTGTGCGAACGGCGGGTAGAGGGTATAACGCGACTTCAAGCGGGTCATCAGCTGATCATTCTGGATGATGCCTTTCAGCACCGGGCAGTGAAGCCCGGCTTTAGTATTCTATTGTTTGATTATGGCAGGATAAACGAGCCCCGCCTGTTACTGCCTGCAGGCAATCTTCGGGAGCCATTTAGTAGCAGATGGCGGGCTGACGTCATGGTGATCAGTAAATGCCCTGTAACTTTAACCCTTGAGGAACAGACTAAAATTGCTGACCACATAGAGCCACTTCCCTGGCAATCTCTGTTTTTTTCAGCTATAGCCTACCTACCTTTACAGGATATGGGTGGTCTCGGGGCTGATGTTAAATTGGATATAGGTACAACAGTTTTTTTACTTACAGGCATCGCAAACCCCAGGCCGCTGGTGCAGCACCTTAAAAACCATACCTCGCAGGTCATTCATCACAATTATCCCGATCATCACCGGTTTAGCTTAAAAAATATCACTAAACTTGCCGATGAATTTTCGGCCTGTACTGCGACAAAAAAATTGATCATTACAACAGAAAAGGATGCACAGCGTTTAGTTGAACACGAATTGATCGCTGTAGTAAAAACGCTGCCTGTTTTGGTGCTCCCTATAGGGGTTCAGTTTTTGAACAATGATGAGCAGCAGTTCGGTCAATTAGTTACACAATATGTTAGAGAACATACAACAAACCACCTCATACATTAAAAACCGCATTGGCGATTTTGAACCTGAAATAGGTATAATTTTAGGGACAGGGCTTGGAGGCCTGGTTACTGAAATTGAGGTTGAGAAGCAGCTGATGTATGCCAATATTCCTGATTTCCCGATATCAACGCTTGAATTTCATTCAGGTAAGCTGATATTTGGTTCGCTAAAAGGTAAAAAAGTAGTGGCCATGCAGGGCCGCTTGCATTATTACGAGGGTTATACCATGCAGCAGATCACCTTCCCGGTAAGGGTAATGAAGATGTTGGGCATAACCACATTATTTGTATCTAATGCCAGTGGAGCGCTAAACCCCGCCTACAAAAAAGGCGACCTGATGGTGATTGAGGATCATATTAACTTGCAGTACTTAAATCCGCTAATCGGGAGGAATGAAGACGAACTTGGCCCGCGTTTTCCGGATATGAGCGAGCCTTACAAGCGGGCGTTGATCGATAAGGCAATTGATATTGCCGCAGCCAACAATATTACCTGCCATAAGGGAGTTTATGTAGCGGTACCGGGCCCAAATCTTGAGACAAGGGCCGAGTATCGGTATTTACGGGTCATAGGCGGCGACGCGGTAGGGATGAGCACCGTGCCTGAAGTAATTGTGGCAAATCATATGGGTTTACCTGTTTTTGCTATATCCGTACTAACTGACGAGGGCTTCCCGGAAACATTACAACCTGTTTCGATTGATGAAATACTTGCAGTTGCACATGAGGCTGAACCAAAAATGACATTGATACTAAAAGAATTGATCGCCGGCCTTTAATGTTTAATCGACTAAAATATATCCTTGTATTATTGCTGAGCGCGTTGGCAGGGCTTGCTTTTGCTCAGTCGCCAACTAACCCGAATTATCCCAACCAGCAGCGGGCAAATTTTAACCGGGACACAGCTACTTCAACTACTAAAAAATTGACCGGTGACCAGGAAATAGACGAAGAAAGGAGGAAAGAGGAAGGAAGCCGCGATTCAGTTGTTTTCACATCGAAATTTATCAGGGTAACCAACGAAAGATTGCTGAGTGACAGCACGCAGGTATTCCCATTAGACACCGGCCTTACTAATTTTGAAAATTACAGCCCCCTTTATCAGCCGCGCAGCCCAAAAATTGGCTTGGGAAATTTAGGCCTGCCCGAACGAAGTTTGTTATTTGAGCCCAGCCGAACCATTGGGTTTGACGTAGGTCAGCATTTTTTAGATGCTTATCTCTTTACTCCCCAGGATGTGCAGTATTATAAGGCCCGGGTTGCCTATACCAATTTATCCCTTTATACCAGTGGGACAAAAGAGCAGATATTTAAAGCCATACATACTCAAAATGTTAATCCCCAGCTCAATGTGGGCTTTAACCTGAATTTTATGGGGTCGAAAGGCTTTTACCCTCAGCAGGCGGGCGGCGACCTTAACGCAGCGTTTTTTACCTGGTACGAATCAAAAAGCAAACGCTATAATTTACTGGCTAATCTCATTTTCAATAACCTGAAGGCGCCCGAAGGCGGCTCAATTTTAAATGATTCTGTTTTTACCAGTCCGCAGGGCACATACACTACAGCCGCTAACCAGCCTGTGCGATTATATAACTCCAGTGATAATATACGTAACAATGGTTTTTACCTTAAACAGTTTTATTATATTGGTAAGATAGACAGTCTGAAAAAAGGAGCCGATAAATCAAAGATACTTCCTACACAGCGTGTTGCTTATACTTTTTATTACAACACCAGTAAGTACAAGTTCTTTCAAAACGAGCCCGACACTTATAACGTATTCCCCGATTACTATTATAGCTCCACCTTTTCAAAGGATTCGCTTACAGTTTTGCATCTCCAGAATACATTTGCCTACAGTTTTTACCTCCGGAGCAAATCGGTAAGCTTTGTGAAGAACGAAGTAAAGCTCGATCTGAGTTTAGTACAGGATTATTACCACTATAAACAATACGTTACCGATACAACCGTAAATAATACCTTTGGACAAGTGGTTCAGCAGGACAAAAAGCAGGATCAATCCTTTCAGAACATCACCCTGAAAGCAAAAGCAGGTTATAGATTTAGCGACAGGATAATGCTGGACCTCGACTTTCAGCAAATAGCACAGGGCCGCAACTTCGGCGATTACCTGTACGATGCAAAGGTGACACTGGCGGGCAACAACAAAACAGGAAAAATAATTTTAGAAGGCTATTCGCAAAACAGTTCGCCGCCATTAGTTTATACCGACTGGATATCGAATCATTACATTTTCCATAATAGTTTCAGCAATCAAAAAACAACCAGCCTGTCATTCAACTATATCAATAATGCCCTGCAACTGGATCTGAAGGCCGAATATTTTTTAATAGCCAATTATCTGTATTTTACGGCTCAGCCTAATGGTATAGACGCCACACCGGCTCAGCTGCATTCGGATATTAACCTGCTGAAAATAAGTTTGGGCAAAAACCTGGTTTGGCGCAGGTGGCATTTTGACAATTATATTGTTTATCAAAAAACTGATTATCAATCCACGCTGCGTACCCCTGAAGTTTATGCCTATAGTAATTTGTATTATTCGAAGTTATTGTTTGACGTGCTGCATAGTAGCTTCGGCATGAGTGTTCGGTATAATACGCCTTACGTAGCGCCTTCGTACGCGGTTGGATTGGGCCAATTCTATAACAGTAGCCCGAATATGACCTTTTCATCCTACCCCGTAGCTTCAGTATATTTAAAAGCCACGCTGATACGCACCAACTTATTTTTTCAATACAATTATGCTAACCAGGGCCTGCTCAGCAAGGGATATTACATGGTTAACCGTTATCCCGGCCCAAACAGTATGCTTGTAATAGGCGTTTCGTGGTCGTTCTATAATTAAAGTGTACGTCAAGCCCCCTCTAAATCTCCCGCGGTAGGGGAGACTTTTAAAAATCGATTGGATTGGCCCTGCGCGTCGAAAAGTCCTCCCTCCCGAGGAGGATTTAGGTGGGGCTTGCCAACTGTCCCTACGTTTTCTGCTTCTTTTTCCTGGCTGCGGGGAACAACACGTTATTTAATATGAGCCGATAACCTGGTGAGTTAGGGTGTAGTTTGAGGTCGGTTGGTGGGTCGCCTACTACGTGCTGATAATCTTCCGGGTCGTGTCCGCCGTAAAATGTCCACTGGCCCTTGCCGTATTCACCGTGTATGTACCGGGCTTCGCCTGCTGTTTTCATTTCGCCCATTATGGTGACGCCGGGCTTAAGCATGGCTTTATTGTACGCGGTGGTTAACCCCATAAAGCCTTTAATTACCTTATC
>JANYAB010000413.1 GCA_025355225.1 Bacteroidota bacterium | reverse complement strand
CCCATGTTACCAAAATTACCGCTTGGTACTGAAAATACCACCTTGTCTTTGCCTACCTTAAGCAGTTGCGCATAAGCATTAAAATAATAAAAAGTTTGGGGGATAAGCCGGGCAATATTGATGGAGTTTGCCGAGGTCAATCTAAATTTCGATTTCAATTCATCGTCTGTAAACGCCTGTTTTACCAGTGCCTGGCAATCATCAAAAGTACCGTCTATTTCAACTGCGCGGATGTTTTGTCCATTTGTGGTGAGTTGCAATTCTTGTATCCCACTTACCTTGCCCTTCGGGTATAATATAGTTACCCTTGTGTTGGGTACGCCCAAAAAACCCAATGCCACCGCTCCGCCGGTATCACCGGACGTTGCTACAAGTACGTCCAGCTGCTTTTCGCCTTCCTCTAAAAAATAACTCATTACACGGCTCATAAACCGTGCGCCAAAATCCTTGAATGCAAGTGATGGTCCATGAAATAGCTCCAACACATAAACATTCTCTTCCAATTCAACTATCGGCGCATAAAAACTAATGGCATCCTCAATGATTTCTTTAAGGTCAACTTCAGGAATATCATCGCCTAATAAGTTTTTTGCTACATGAAAAGCTATCTCCGGGAGCGTATAGCTGTCTAAATTATTAATGAATTTATCATCCAGCCGGGGAATAGATACAGGCATATACAAGCCCTTATCCTGCGGCATACTGTTAAAAACTGCTTCTTTAAATGATACCTGGGTAGATGTATTGTTGGTACTATAGAGTTTCAATGTTTACTTATTTAAATTTCTAAATTCTAAACCCTAAATTCTAAAAATTTCTTAATTAGAGTTTATGATTTAGAAATTAGCGTTTATAATATTTTCGGTCCGGCATCATTAATTTCAGATACATAAGTATTTGAATTTATCTTAATGCTTGTTAAATGCCGTTGTAATTTTTGGGTGATCAGTTTGGCAGTTTCTTCGTCCCGGGTAAAGGCAAAAACTGAAGGTCCTGAACCGGAGATACCGAAGCTTACTGCTCCCATGCTCATCGCCATTTCGCGCATTACGTAAAAATCAGGGATCAGCATAGAACGTATCGGTTCTACCAGGATATCTTTCATGCTTCTGCCAATAAGATCAATATCGTTCATAAATAATCCGCTAACCAATCCGGCTATATTGCCCCATTGAGTTACGGCGTCCTTCATCTGTATTTTAGTACGGATAATCTGCCTTGCCTCGCGCGTAGGTACGTCTACGTCAGGGAACACAATAGCACAGTATAGTCCTTTGGGATGTGGCAACCGTACGATGTCGAGAGGATCGTAGCTCCGTATCAGCACAAATCCGCCCAATAGAGCCGGTGCCACATTATCGGCGTGGCCATGCCCGCAAGCCATTTCTTCGCCCTTCATGGCGAATGGCAAAAGCTTTGCAGCATCGGTCTCGTCGCCTAACAAAGTTTTGGCGGCGAACAAACCGGCAACTGTACTGGCCGAGCTTGAGCCCAATCCGCTGCCAATCGGCATTTTTTTATGAAGTTCAATATCCAGCCCTATATCTGTGCGCCCAATGCTTTCCAAATAATGCTGCACACTTACCCCAACAGTATTTTTGCCGGGATCGAGCGGCAACCGGCCGTTGTCTCCTGTTATTTTGCTTATCGTGATGCCCGGTTTATCGGTCATACGCATAATCACTTCGTCACCCGGTTCGTTTACTGCGAAACCAAGTACATCAAAACCACAAACCACATTAGCTACAGTGGCCGGAGCAAAAACACAAATCGAGGTCCCCCGGCCGCCTGAAGGGGGAGGATTATTCGTTTTATTAAGAGTTGTTACAATTTCTTTATTGTTATCTATCATAGTATTTTAGCTTTATCCCTCCCCTTTAGGGGTCGGGGGCTTAACTTGCGCCAACATTTATCAAATCTGCGAATACACCGGCGGCGGTAACTTCGGCCCCTGCACCAGGCCCTTTTACCACAAGTGGTCTGTCTTTATACCTATCGGTAGTAAATGAAATAATGTTATCACTTCCCGAAAGCATGTAGAACGGATGATTCTCATCTACCATTTGCAAAGTGATTGCCGCCACTCCATCCTCCAGTTTGCCAATGTAGCGCAACACTTTCTTTTCTGCTTCTGCTTTTTCTTTCAGTTTCGTGAAAAAAGCATCTTCCTTTTTGAGTGCAGCATAAAAGTCGTCTACCGTTTGCGCATCGAGGCAGCTTTGTGGCAAAATACTTTCTATCTGTACATCCGCCGCCTCCATAGCATGGCCTGCATCGCGCGCAAGTATCAATATTTTGCGCATAAAATCAGTTCCACGTAAATCGTCGCGCGGATCAGGTTCGGTGTATCCTTTTTCCTGTGCCAGTTTTACCACATCATGGAAATTGGCATCCCCTTTAAAATTGTTAAAGATAAAGGAAATGGTGCCCGAAAGTATAGCCTCAATACGCTTTATCCCGTCTCCGCTGCTCATCAGGTCTTTTAAAGTCCTGATGATAGGCAGACCTGCACCCACATTGGTTTCGTAAAAGAAGTCGACCCCATGCTGACGGGCAGTATCCCTGAAAGTTTTATACTGCTTGAATGAAGCCGAATTCCCTATTTTATTGCAGGTGACAACTGATATATTCGATTTGAAAATATCTTCATAACGCTCAACCGGTTTGGGGCTTGCCGTATTATCAATAAATACGCAATTGGGTAAGTTCATCTCCTTCATACGGGCGATAAAGCTTACAAGATCGGCCTTTTCATTCGAAGCCTGCAATTCGTCCTGCCATTTGTCTAATGACAGGCCATCTTCATCAAATAACATTTTGCGTGTATTGCTTATCCCTACAATTTTAACCTGTATGCCATTATTTTGCTGTAAAAACTGGCTGTGCTGATTTAGTTGCCTGAAAAGCGTAGTCCCTATATTTCCCGTTCCAAGGCAAAAGGCATGCAGTGTTTTATTTAGTTGAACAAAAAAGGCATCATGCACAGCGTTCAGCGCCTTAGCAAGGTCGTGAGTTGAAATAATTACCGAAATATTGTATTCTGACGATCCCTGCGCAATTGCCCGGACATTGATACCATTACGGCCAAGCGCATGAAACAACTTACCAGAAATGCCTGGTGTTTGTTTCATATTTTCGCCCACAATAGCCAGGTTGGCGAGGTTCTGTTCAATTTTCGGGTATTCCAGCTTGCGGGCCAGCAG
>JANYAB010000395.1 GCA_025355225.1 Bacteroidota bacterium | reverse complement strand
GTAGTTTTTCCTGTTCCGGATAAGCCAAAAAATATGGCCGTATCGCCTTTGCTCCCTGTATTGGCCGAGCAATGCATTGAAAGTACCTTTTTTTCGTGAGGAAGAATGAAATTTAAGACGGTAAAGATACCCTTCTTTATTTCTCCCGTATAGCCGGTCCCGCCTATTAATATTATCTTTTTACTGAAATTGAGAATGGAAAAATTTTGATGGCGTGTGCCGTCGGCATCAAAATCAGCTTTAAAGCCAGGGGCACTGATCACAGTCCATTCAGGTTTTGTTTCAGCGTTTATAAAATCAGGACGGCGAAACAAATGATGTACAAAAAGATTCTGGTAGGCCGTCTCCGTGATAACCCTGATGTCTATATGGTATTTTTCATTGGCGCAAGCTGACGAATCCCTAACAAAAATATCGCGTTCATTAAGGTAATCCGTTACTTTTTTAAGTAATGCGTCGAATTTGTCACTATCAAACTTAATGTTTACATCTCCCCACCAAACGGTATCTTGAGTAATAGCATCATCAACTATAAATCTGTCCTTTGGCGAGCGCCCGGTAAATTCGCCGGTATCAATTGCAAGCGCCCCTGTTTCTGATAATACACCCTCATTTCTCTGTAAAGCCGCTTCAACAAGTTGCGCAGGCGTTAACTGATATAAAATAGTATTGGCCCGATCAAGATTTAAATAACCCAGATCAGGTAGTTTATTAGCAGAATTTTTCATTAAAACGGATAAATTGGTTGCGACAAAAATACCGGTTTTAAAAAGTAATAAACAAGTAAAATTGATTATTTTTTTACTGTATGTAGATTATACACTAATATAAGATGTTGATTGTTAGTTGTTTGCATTTGATATGAAAAAAATCCCAATACACTAACCTCCTGCCTTTTTTGCCTTGTATCCATCTGCCTGTAATAAAGTAAGTACCCTGTCTCTAAAATCGCCCTGTATCAATATCTCGCCATTTTTAACAGTGCCTCCAACGCCGCATTTTGATTTTAACTGTTTCCCAATGGTCTCAAGGTCCGTTTCTTTGCCAACGAAATCACTTACGCGGGTAACAACTTTTCCACCGCCTTTACGGTCAAGATAAATTTTAAGGTTTTGTTGTTGAGGAGGGAGTGTTGAGGATGCATAGCCTGTATTTCCCTGATACTGGTAATCTGGGTTGGTTGAAAACACTACACCCGAAAAGTCCTTGTTTTTCTTTGACATCTTCTTATTTAAGCTCTAATTTAAGCTCTAAATAATAAATTCTAAACTCTAAATTAATCTGTGATTTGAATTTAGGATTTGAAATTTAGGGTTTAGGATTTAGAGTTTAGGATTTGAAATTTAGAGTTTAGAATTTATTTTTTGTCTTTAAACATTGTTCCTGCAATTATTTTTAACGACCGGGGCACCACATTTATTTCGACAGAAGTACCCAATAGCTGCGGTTCTCCATCCAGGTGCACCGGGGCATCCTGGCTGCGTTTGACCAGTATGTTTTTTCCCCGAATGATCTCTACATATTTAGATAAGTGGGCGGTCTTCGTAATCATCCTTATACCCATCTCGGGGAACCTATATAAAGGAAACGGCTTTATGATACAAACATCAATTAATCCGTCCTGAACCGAAGCATTAGGCGAAACATGAGCATTATTGCCATACTGCGACGAATTTGCGAAGCTCAGCATAAAGGCCTCGCGCTCATACTTTACCCCATCAATTTCCAGATGATAGGTTTGAGACTTATACTTAGCTATTTCACTAAAGGCAGATTTGATATAAGCGCTGAAGCCCCGCGTTTTATCGTGAGAGAAAACCTCGCTGATATGGGCATCAAAACCCATGCCTGCCATGTTGAAAAACCATTGACCGTTTAGTTGGGCCGAATCAATAACCACAACCCTTTGTTCATTTAGTGTTTTTATAGCCTTGGTTAGGGCCATAGGAATACCCAAAAAACGCGACAACCCGTTTCCCGAACCAAATGGGATGATCCCAATCACGGTGTCAGAGCCAACAATGGCCGATGCTATTTCATTTACCGTACCATCCCCCCCAACTGCCACTAAATATTCATATTTATTAACGGCATCACGGGCCAGTTCGCTGGCATGCAGAGCGCCATTTGTGAAAACAATAGTTGGCTCAAAAAGCGTATTATCAAGGGTTTTTTTTATGAGCTCCGGCACCCTGTCCTTCTTTTTCCCTCCCGATACCGGGTTTATTATAAATAATGCTTTCTTTTTCAAGTAATTATAATTTCGTCGCAAAAGTAATCGTATTTTCCGCTTTGTGAAAAATTGTTTTATTTTTGCCTCCCGAAAGTGGACTGATTTGATTCTTCGGATTGCAACCACATAAAAAAGTGCTAAACCCAGTTTTTCCTTTTTACTGCAGCCCGTTTAAATCTTCTTCTCTCGTTTATTATAATTAAAAGAAAAATATTTATGCCTTATTTATTCACCTCAGAATCAGTGTCGGAGGGACACCCGGATAAAGTTGCCGATCAGATATCGGATGCGCTTATAGATAATTTTTTAGCTTTTGACCCCGACTCGAAGGTGGCTTGTGAAACGCTGGTCACTACAGGCCTGGTTGTTTTGGCAGGCGAAGTAAAATCAAAAGCTTATCTTGATGTACAAAAAATTGCCCGCGAGGTGATCAATAGGATTGGTTATACCAAAGGTGAATATATGTTTGACGGCAGCTCGTGCGCCGTACTATCTGCTATACACGAACAATCGCCGGATATTAACCAGGGCGTCGACCGCGTGGAAAAACAAGAACAAGGCGCGGGCGACCAGGGTATGATGTTTGGCTATGCTACTGTAGAAACTGACAACTATATGCCTTTGGCCCTTGATATTGCGCATGCCCTGTTAATTGAACTGGCAGCCATCCGCCGCGAGGACACAGCAATAAAATATTTGCGTCCTGACGCAAAATCACAGGTTACGTTGGAGTATGATGACAACAACCAGCCAACCCGTATCGCTGCCATTGTGATATCAACGCAGCATGATGATTTTGATGAAGAGAAATTAATGCTGAAAAAGATCAGCGATGATATTATTGGTATCTTGATTCCACGGGTTAAAGCCAAATATCCAAAATATGCGCACTTTTTTAATGACGATATTAAGTACCATATTAATCCTACCGGCAAATTTGTGATCGGTGGCCCGCACGGAGACAGCGGTTTAACCGGCCGGAAGATCATCGTAGATACGTACGGCGGCAAAGGTGCACATGGTGGAGGTGCTTTTTCGGGCAAAGACCCATCAAAGGTCGACCGTTCTGCAGCTTATGCTACGCGCCATATTGCCAAAAACCTGGTTGCTGCCGGTGTTTGTAACGAGGTACTGGTACAGGTATCGTACGCTATCGGCGTGGCGCAGCCAATGGGCATTTATGTAAACACCTATGGCACAGGCAGGGTTGGGCTAAGCGACGGCGAAATTGCAAAAAAAGTGGAAAGCATATTCAATATGACCCCATATGCAATTGAGACCCGCCTAAAACTGCGCAACCCTATTTATAGCGAAACAGCGGCTTACGGCCATTTTGGCAAGCCAAATAAAACAGTGACCAAAATCTTCGTAAGTCCAGAGGGCCGCGAGGTGAAGGCGGAAGTTGAACTGTTTACCTGGGAAAAACTGGATTATGTAGATAAGGTGAAAGCGGCCTTTGGCCTTTAGTTGATTGGGCGGTGAATAGTTGATTAGGTTGATTGAGTTAGATTAAGTTGAATAAGTTAGAATATATAACCCAATCAACCACTTAACGTAATCAACCCAATCAACCTCCTTAATTACTTAACAATATCGAAGCAAAAAAGTCGTCCCTGCCTTTTGCGCCAACACCCTCC
>JANYAB010000557.1 GCA_025355225.1 Bacteroidota bacterium | reverse complement strand
ACCGCCCGTTCCAATATTTCCTCGCGGGTACTATTGAACTTATGTTTGATATGCATATCCGACGCACCTATACCCGTATGTATCCGCGGATGTTTGGCGTATTGCAGCGCGGCTACGGCCGAGTCGATATCGCCCTTGTTGGCACGGGTAAGCGCGCAAATTGTGGGTTCTTTTACAGCTTTCGATATCTCTACCACACTCTGAAAATCGCCCGGACTCGACATGGGGAAACCCGCCTCAATAATGTCGATGCCCAACGCTTCCAGTTCACGGGCTATCTCGATCTTTTCGGGCGTAGTCAACTGGCAGCCCGGTACCTGCTCGCCATCGCGAAGCGTGGTATCAAAAACATAAACGCGGTTGGGGTCGTGTAACATGATTTTTTTGTTTGACGTTTTACGTAATACGTTTTACGTTATTAATTCATTAAATCGGATATTTTGCACGTACAACGTATTACGTACAACGTATAACTATTCCTTCATGGCGATAAATCGCAATCTTTTATAATCGGCATACCACTGACCATCGTCCTCATAATCAGTTTCGAGCAGGTCGGTTATTTCATCTAATACGGTTGTTAGTTTATCCGCAGGTATTTCGCTGAAAAACGAAGGGCCGAACATACTCAGCCATTTAGCCACACCTTGCCGGCCATCCTGCAACAACGTTTTGCGGTCGAAATGTGCGGTGTAGGTTACCCTGAAACCTTGTTCTTCCAGCTTAGCCGCATATTCTGCGGTTGATGGAAAATACCATGGGTGAGGCTGGCCTGCCTTATTATAACCGTGTTTGTTTAATATGGTGTTCGTAGCGGCTATCATTTGCTGCACACATCCTTTGCCACCCATTTCGGCCACAAAGCGGCCGCCGGGTTTCAGTACATTGTAAACGCGTTTGATCACACTTTCAGCGTCTTTGATCCAATGCAAAGCGGCGTTTGAAAAAACAGCGTCAAAAGGCTCATTAAAATCAAAATCAACTGCATTTGCTACCGCGAAGTTTATATATGGATACTTTTCTTTTGCTGTCGCGATCATTTCCGGCGAGGCATCAATTCCTACCACATCAGCACCAAGGCCTTGTAATTGGTTAGCCAAATCACCGGTGCCACAACCCAAATCAAGGATACGCTCGCCAGCTTTAGCAGCCAGCAACTCCAGTACACCTTCTCCGTATTGTGATACGAAGGAATGTTTGTCGTCATACAATTCAGCGTTCCATTTCATAACACGATTTCACCGATTTTAATTTGATGATTACACCGATGGATTTTTGATTGCATCGATTTCGTCATCGGTTATTAGTCAATTGTCATTAGCTCATTGAAACATCAATCATCTGCACATCATTTCACCTCTGCATAATGCTCAACAGTTGGAAAAGTGTCATAAAAATGATGCAATAATCTTTTCCATTCCTGGTATTCTTTTGATCCTCTGAAGCCTTCCGTATGGTCGGTCAATTTCTCCCATTCAACCAGTAAGATGAATTGACTTATATTTTCAATGCATCTTTTTAGTTGATGGGAGATATAACCTGCCATTTTTGATATGATCTCCTTTGCCTGGGAAAATGCTTTTAAAAACTCATCTTCCCGGCCTGGGATTATATTTAATATGGCTACCTCGAGTATCATTTTTTCTTTTGTCTGAACCGGAATTTTTCGAATTAATAGAATTTTTCGAATTTTTATTTGCGTTTAAATTCTGCCAATTCCTTAATTCGTTTAATTCGAGTTCAGACGATTCTTCAATTCAAATTCAATCGATATTTCTTATTCAACAATCTTTTAAACTGCAAACTTTTACCTCCAAAATTTATAAGCAAGCCGGTTTTCATATTATAGGCTTCCAGATAGTTTATGCCTTGCGCCAAATGAACATCTTCTAACTCAATAATGGCTTTTAATTCGACCATGATCTCGTCCTCAACAAAAAAATCGACTCGCCTGGTTCCAATTTGCACCCCTTTATAAAATATGGGCATCTCCATTTCTCTCGCAAATCCCAAACCCTCGTCTGCCAATTCAATTTCCAAAGCTCTTTGGTAAACTACTTCCTGGAAACCGTTACCCAATGTAGAATGAACCCGCATAGCACAACCTATAATTCTGCTCGTGCAATCATTAAATTCATCAGGTGTTTTTTTGCCGCTTTCCATCAATTCTGTTAATTCATTAATTCGTTTAATTCGAGTTCAGACAATTCCATTAATTCTCTAATTCTGTAAATTCTGATTCAGAATTTACGCCTCCACTACCTGATTCTCAGGCCTTAAACTGCGTACAGTTTTACCTGCCTGCCACATTTCGCTGTCGCGCAATTCTTTTAGCTCGACATTTAATTTTTCGCGATAATCAGGCTGACTGTTTAAGTCGATAGAACGTTGTGACTCTTTGCCGGTAGCAACGCTGTTGTACAATTCCTCGAATACCGGTTTTGTAGCATCACGGAACCTCTTCCACCAATCCAGCGCGCCGCGTTGTGCAGTGGTTGAACAATTTGCATACATCCAGTCCATGCCGTTTTCTGCTACCAGTGGCATAAGCGATTGGGTTAGTTCTTCAACCGTTTCGTTAAATGCTTCCGACGGTGAGTGCCCGTTAGCGCGCAATACATCATATTGTGCAGCAAATACCCCTTGGATACAGCCCATTAAAGTACCGCGTTCGCCAGTAAGGTCGCTGAAAACTTCTTTTCTAAAATCTGTTTCGAACAAATAACCACTACCTACTGCAATGCCCAATGATATTACCCTTTCTTTTGCCTTGCCGGTTGCATCCTGGAAAATGGCGTAGCTTGAATTTAAACCACGGCCCTGTAAAAACATACGGCGCAATGAAGTACCTGAACCTTTAGGCGCTACCAGGAACACGTCTACATCAGCAGGAGGGACAATGCCGGTTTGCTCTTTGAACGTAATGCCGAAACCGTGAGAAAAGTACAATGCCTTTCCTTTGGTCAGGTGTTTTTTAACTGTTGGCCACAATTCTATCTGGGCAGCATCGCTCAGCAGATAGCAAATAATAGTGCCTTTTTCAAGCGCCTCTTCTATTTCAAAAAGTGTTTCGCCCGGTACAAAGCCATCGTTTACTGCTTTGTCCCAAGTTTTTGTGCCTTTACGCTGACCAACTATTACGTTGATACCATTGTCTTTTTGATTAAGCGCCTGACCTGGGCCCTGCACACCATAGCCAATTACCGCTACAGTTTCGTTTTTCAATACTTCCTGTGCCTTTGCTAAAGGAAACTCTTCGCGGGTTACTACATTTTCTTCAGTGCCGCCGAAATTTAGTTTTGCCATTGTTTTTGTTTTTATGATTACACCGATGTGTTTGTAATTACACCGATTATTTATTTTGGTTCATTAGTTCACTTGTTCATTAGTCATTAGTCATTAGTCATTAGTCAATTGTCATTAAGCATTGACCTTTGACCTTTATCCTTTCACCTAAAATTCCCCCTTTAGGGGGTCAGGGGGCTACTTCTTGACTACTATCACTATACCCGATGCCCAGCCCATTTTGGTTACAGCCATATCCTCGCGGTCGTCGAGCGTTGCCAGCAGGTTAGCCACCTTTTCGGCATGCCCATCCGGCCAATTAGGTTGCGGCAGCATATCATCAATGATATAAAAACCGCCTTTTTCAAGCATGGCTAAAGTTTCCTCCAACACCATGTATTTGCCCGGCCAGGTATCAGCAAAAATAAAGCTGAACTTTAGCCGGCTATTCTTTTTTATCCACTCGTTACCATCGGTACATATCAGTGTTAAACGCTTATCGACACCTAAATTCTCCTTGGCTATACTTAATAACGTTTCGTCGTTATCTAATGATATCAAAGCAGAATCCTTGTCCATCCCATCCAATATCCACGCGGTAGCTAACCCGGTGCCAGTACCCAGCTCCAAAAACTTAGAACCCGGTTTTGAAGCTGCCAGTGTTTTCAGCAAAGTGCAAGTTGATATTTCTGACATCTGCAAAAAACCGCAGGCCTCGGTCGCTTTTTTAATGCTATCGTAAGCTGTTGGATATTCTTGTACTACTTCTTCTATCATATTATTTGATTTCACCGATTTATTACTTGTCATTCTGAGCATCGCGAAGAATCCAATTCGCGAATAGATGCTTCGTTCCTCAGCATGACAAATGGTTTTATCAAGTACCTTTCACCTTTGATCTTTATCCTTTCACCTTTACCCTAAATTCCCCCTTCAGGGGGTCAGGGGGCTTACATCGAAAATACTTTATCCGCTTTATTTAAAAACTCATTTTCAACCACATCTTCTCCCGGTTCAAGTCTTTCAAATTCCCGAAGCTTAGAGTTAAAACCTTCGCTGTCCTTAATGATCGCCACCCTGGCGCTGCGAACAAATTCTATTAGTCCGTAGGGCTGCAATATGCTGATCAGGTTGTCTGTTTCCTCACGGTGCCCGGTGGTTTCAAATACCGTATAATCCTTGCGGAGGGTTACCACCCTTGCGCCGTTCTCCCGCAGCAAGCGTTCAACGCTAACCTTTTCTGCAATAACATCCGTCGACACTTTATATAGCGCCATTTCCTGCCATATCACATCTTCGTTAGTATGATAATATACTTTCAATACCTCCACCTGTTTCTCTATCTGACGGCAAAGTTTACGTACCACATCTTCCCACTCGTTGATCACAATATTAAAGCGGTGAATTTTCTCTACTTCAGACGGAGAAGTGTTCAAACTTTCGATATTGATCTTACGCCGGGTAAATATGGTAGAAATGCGGCTTAGCAAACCAATCTGATTCTCGGTATAAACCGTGATATTAAATTCTTGTTTAGCCTCATCGGCCCCCTCTAAATCTCCCCCGGCAGGGGAGACTTTATTATTTTCAATTTTATCTTTGTTTTCCATTATTCCATTTACTAATTTTTTTAACTCCTCCCTTCCGGGGAGGCCGGGAGGGGCTGGGGCCTTTATTTCAACCTGATCTCAGCCACACTACATCCCTGTGGCACCATTGGGAACACATTATTTTCCTTAGTTACAAATACCTCCAAAAGGTACGGGCCATTGTGACTGATCATTTCCTGCAAAGTACCCGGAAGGTCAGCTCTGTCGCTGATCGCCTTGCCGGCGATACCGTAAGCCGCAGCCACCTTTACAAAATCAGGGCTTTGTATATCTACAAAGGAATAACGCCGCTCGTTAAATAATTCCTGCCATTGGCGCACCATACCCAGGAAACGGTTATTCAGAATAATGATCTTGATATCAACGTTGCTTTGCATAATGGTGCCCAGTTCCTGTATAGTCATCTGGAAACCTCCGTCACCTATAATAGCTACAACCGTACGGTCGGGCGTGCCATATTTTGCACCGATTGCGGCTGGGAGGGCAAAGCCCATGGTGCCCAAACCGCCGCTGGTAACATTGCTGCGTGTTTTGTTGAACGTGGCATAACGGCAGGTCACCATCTGGTGCTGGCCCACATCGGTAACGATAACCGCTTCGCCTTTAGTTATTTCGTTCAGTTGCTTGATAACTTCGCCCATCGTCATTTCACCGGATGTTGGGTTTAATTCCGCATCAATAACTTGTTCAGTCTCCTGCTTTGTATGGTCTCTGAAATTTTGCAGCCATTCAGGATGTATTTTTTCTTCGATCAACTGGGTAAGTAAAGGCAAGGTTTCCTTGCAGTCTCCCCAAACCGGAACGGTGCTCTTAACATTCTTATCTATCTCGGCCGGGTCTATATCTAAGTGAACAACTTTGGCCTGTTTGGCATATTTATCAAGGCGGCCGGTAACACGGTCGTCGAAGCGCATACCGATAGCAATTAATACATCGCAATCATTGGTTAGTACATTTGGGCCGTAATTGCCGTGCATACCCAGCATACCCACATTTAGCGGGTGATCCGTAGGGATGGCGCCTGCACCTAAAATGGTCCATGCCGCCGGGATACCGCTTTTTTCAATAAAAGCTTTAAACTCCGGTTCGGCGCTGCCCAATATTACCCCCTGTCCCCATATAACGAAAGGCTTTTTAGCCTGGTTGATCAGTTCTGCAGCTTCCTTTATATATTGCTGACGAACGATTGGTTTTGGTCGATAGCTGCGGATGTGCGTACAAGGCGTATAACCTTTGAACTGAAATTTTTGTATCTGTGCATTCTTAGTAATGTCGATCAAAACCGGGCCGGGGCGACCGCTCCTGGCTATATAAAATGCTTTGGCAATAACCTCCGGAATTTCGTTGGCATCTGTAACCTGGTAATTCCATTTGGTAACAGGGGTAGTAATATTAATTACGTCAGTTTCCTGGAAAGCATCGGTACCCAATAAATGGGCGAAGACCTGTCCGGTAATGCATACCAATGGTGTGCTGTCTATCTGCGCATCTGCCAGGCCTGTAACCAGGTTGGTAGCACCTGGGCCGCTGGTAGCGAACACTACACCCACCTTGCCCGAAGTACGCGCATAACCCTGACCTGCATGTATGCCGCCCT
>JANYAB010000367.1 GCA_025355225.1 Bacteroidota bacterium | reverse complement strand
CCCAACGTTACTTTTGATGTATTTGCTCTCTGCATGAAATCAGGGAGTTTTTCTAAAACAATTTGTAGCTATAGCTTAAGTATTTGGCTCACTTAGTGTATTCTTTTTTTGAACTGCCTGAGAACTATTGAATATCATTGGCTTATTCGATGTAGAAGGTCTGAAATATAGGTTCGACTTTTCATTATCAGAAAATTGATTTATGGTGCGCCAAAATCATCTGACAATTTTGCCTGAAATGAACAAGTTTTAAATTGCGTCACTCGCATTTACCTATAAGAGGATTTTATAAGGTTCGACTTCTCTCTGTGGCTTAAAACGTCTCGCAGGCATGGCGCTCCAAAAATTTCAGGACTGAAGCCTTTTTCATATAGAATAATTTTTGTACCATATTGACTATATCTTATTTGGCCGGTATCCCCGTAATTTTTGTAGGGTACTCTCGCTTTAAATACGAAGTAACTTCATTATTTCGTCACCGGTGATCGATATAGGCTCCTGGATTTTCTTTTCAGTTGGCAACAAGTAAAATCCGGACGAGAAAGTCAATTTTAGCGAATTATCCACTTGAACAATATAAATCAATTGTGTAAGTGCTTTTTTGGCAGACTATTGCCAGAACAAGGAAGTAGTGCATTGGTTGATAATTGATTAACAGCCTATATAAATATTGTCATGGAGACTTTTGCATTTTCTCCATGTTTGAGTGAAAGATTCGGTCTCTAGAACTAGTTTTTTGCTTAGCGATTAAACGCCTTCTTCATCAAGTTTCCTTTGAAGTGCCTGCATATCCCTGCTCACTTTTAAATCTATAACCTTTGCATAATGTTGAGTTGTTTTAATATCAAGGTGGAGATTCTGATGAATGTGACCACTCCATTCCGGCGCAAGCTGACCACCCATTCCGGGCGAAACTGACCAGGGCATTCCGGGGGAAATTGACCACCCCAAACGCGTAGCAAATGCTGTAGAAGTAACCATCTTTTGAGGGCAAAGACACCTTCGTAAAGCATGGCCAACTTAACAATCAGCATGAGTAAGATTAGAAAGATACTAAAGATGTACAGCCAGCAGCGGGCGATAATGACCATAGCTGCCCAGGCCGATGCATCGAGAAACACCGTAAAGAAGTACATAGCAGCTTTTAATGACAGCGGCTTTACCTTTGAAGAGGTTAACGCACTGAACGACAAAGAGCTGGAAGATTTATTCGGCAAGAGTAAAGAACACCCGCCTAACGCACGTATGCAGTCCATGCTGCGCTGCTTTCCCCACGTCGATAAAGAACTCAAACGAACTGGCGTTAACCGGCAGATGCTATGGGAAGCCTACTATAAAGAGTTTCCTGACGGCTACCAATACAGCCAGTTTTGTTTTTATTATAACCAATGGAAGGCCAGAGTAAACCCGACCATGCACATGGATCACAAGGTCGGTGACAAGCTGTACGTTGACTTTGCCGGTGAAAAGATGAGCTATACGGACAAGGAAACCGGTGAGATCATGCCTGTAGAGGTTTTTGTAGCTATTTTGGGTGCCAGCCAGTTAACCTATGTAGAGGCCGTTATGAGCCAGCAAAAGGAAGACTTTATAGCGGCCTGCGAAAATACCCTGCACTTTATCGGCGGCGTTCCTGCCGCCATTGTACCGGATAACCTGAAAGCTGCAGTAACCAAAAGCAGCCGCTATGAACCTACCCTGAACGAAACGTTTGAAGACTTCGCCGACCATTATGGCACAACCATTCTACCAGCGCGGGCGTACCGCCCGCGCGATAAGGCATTGGTAGAAGGTGCCGTTAAGATCATTTATACCAAGATCTACGCCCCTTTAAACAAACATGTCTACCATTCTTTAACAGAACTCAATACAGCGATCTGGCAGGCCCTGGAAGGCCATAACAGCCAGTTGCTTAAAGGTCGCAATTACAGCCGGAAGTTACAGTTTGAAGAGATCGAGCGCCAAACTCTTGCTCCGCTGCCTGTTCTGCGCTACCAGTTCAAAAAACAGTTCCAGGCCAGGGTGATAAAGAACGGCCACGTTAACCTCGGCCCGGACAAGCACTATTACAGCGTTCCTTACCGCTATATCGGCAAACGGGTCAAGCTGTTATACTCGCGCACCATTGTAGAGATCTACTCCAACTATGAGCGTATCGCATTGCACCCTCGCAATAAGAACCCTTATGGGTATACCACTGACAAAGAGCATATGGCCAGTACCCACCGCTTTAAAAGTGACTGGACACCAGATATGTTTTTGGATTGGGCAGCCTCCATTCATGAGGATGTCAGGCTGTATATCCTTCAGATACTGGAACGTAAACAACACCCGGAACAGGCTTACAAGTCCTGCCTGGGGGTACTTGGCTTTGCAAAAAAAGCAGGGAACGAACGGTTAACAGTGGCCTGCCAGCGGGCATTGAGTTACGGCGTCTATAACTATAAAACGATACAAACCATACTGGAAAACAAGATGGATAACTATGAGGAAAGCTTATTTGCCGATGAGCTGCCTATGCCTGATCATGGTAATATCCGGGGAGAAGACTATTACAAATAACCATTTAAAACAACAATAACATGAACACAAGCACCTTAGACAAACTGCGGAAGATGAAGTTCTTCGGCATGTTCCATGCCTTTAAAAGCAGCATGGAAACCGGTAAAACAAATGAGTATACAGCGGATGAACTGCTGGCCCACCTGGTGGAAGCTGAATGGGATGACCGGCAAAACAGGCGTATTGAACGCACCATCCTTTATGCCAAGTTCCGCTATAAAGCTGCTATAGAGGACGTTCATTACCATGCTGACAGAAGTATCGACCGCAACCAGATTATGCGCCTGGCAGACTGTACCTTCATTGACCGCAATGAAAACATACTCGTTACCGGAAGCACCGGTATCGGTAAAAGCTATGTGGCTTCTGCTATAGGCTACCAGGCCTGCATATTGGGTTACCGGGTATTATACACCAGTACGCCCAAGCTATTCGCTAAACTGAAGATGGCAAAGGCAGACGGCTCCTATATCAAGGAGATCGCCAAGCTTGAACGGCAGCAACTGCTGATACTGGATGACTTCGGCATCCAACCTTTTGACGCACAAAGCAGGGCTGCCCTGATGGAGATCATTGAGGACCGGCATGGAAAGACCTCGCTGATCATTACCTCACAACTGCCGGTTAGTAAATGGTTTGAAGTAATTGGTGAAAAAACGATTGCTGATGCTATCCTGGACCGGATCGTTCATGATGCACACCGCATCGAACTGAAGGGGGAATCTATGAGAAGAAAACGTAGTGTTGAACCGGAAAACAGCCACTAATGAAATTACCTTTTAAATAACTATTTTTGTACATGCTTTTATAGCATTTGCTGCAACCCAAAAGTCAGCTAACCCAGTGGTCAATTTGGCCCGGAACAGGGTGGTCAACATCTCCATAATATACAACACCTAAAACAGCCATTTTTTAACTAAAAAGCGGCAAAAATCACGAGCATTTTTAGATTTTTCGACACTATTATCAAGAAATATTTGGATTTATTACTGAGTTTCTGTAAAAACTCACAAATCATAGGTTATCGAGGATTGGGTAACTACAATTAATAATCATTAAAGCGGCAATAATAGTTCAATTCCAATTGGTAGGCAGCAATGGCACCCTTTATGATTTTACGATCCGGCCTTTAATTTTTCCTTCAAGGTTTTCAAAAAAAATACTTTCTTTAGTGTACGGCTGTCAACTCATTAAGCCTCGCCTTTTTAAAACTAATCGAACGCCAAAGCCCATAAATATTTACTTTATTGCGTACCGCCATATTTTCTATCTTTAAGACCTATTACTTTATATGGCTTTCAACGAAGATTCACGTGTTAAAATACCTGCTATACTGCATCTTGCACGTTTGGGCTATTCCTATATTACAAGGAATAAACAACAGCGAATCGAAGAAACTAACATTTTTCCTGATATTTTCAGAGAAAGCATAGCTCGAATTAATCCAAGTGCTGCTAAGGACGAAATAGACCGGCAGCTTGATGAAATTACCTTAAAGTTGGATTACGAAGATTTAGGGCGTGATTTTTATAAAGCAATTACTGCTACATCCGGTATCAAACTTATAGATTTTAGCAACTTCAATAATAATAGTTTTCATGTTACGACTGAACTAACTTGTAAAAATGGCGAGGATGAATTTCGACCGGACATCACAATACTAATAAATGGAATGCCTCTTGTATTTATAGAGGTCAAGAAGCCAAACAATAAAGATGGCGTACTTGCTGAGCGGAAACGGATTAATGACCGTTTCAAAAACAAAAAATTTAGGCGTTTTGCCAACATCAGTCAACTGATGGTTTTCTCCAACAACATGCCCTACGAAGATGGCGTAGTGGAACCTTTACAGGGTGCCTATTATGCAACATCAGCTTATGCAGATTTGCAATTCAACTATTTCCGTGAGGAAGAAAGCCTCAACCTGGCTAAATTATTAGCTGCCGAAGATGATCTGTTGGAGAATTTGATATTAAAAGATAATAACATCATCGCGATCAAGCATTCCCCTGAATTTATTACAAACAAGCACTACGATTCGCACACCAATAAAATATTAACCTCACTACTAAGTAAAGATAGGTTGGCATTTGTGTTACGATATGCTATTGCCTACGTTGACGATGAAATAGACGGTAAAATCATAACGCATAAACATATTATGCGTTACCCACAGCTTTTTGCTACCAAAGCGATTGAATCAAAACTTAATGAAGGTATAGATAAAGGTATTATATGGCACACACAAGGTAGTGGTAAAACTGCTTTGGCATTTTACAACGTGAAGTTTTTAACGGACTATTTCCAGAAAAAAAACACGATTGCGAAGTTCTACTTTATTGTAGATAGGATCGACCTGGCCAATCAGGCTGCTACAGAGTTTTCTAACAGGGGATTAGTGGTAAATCGGGTTAATTCGCGGAGTGATTTTTTGAGGGATATACAAAAAGTCAGTACGGTGCTTAATAGTTCCGGCGACAGTGAAATATCAGTAGTCAATATTCAAAAGTTTACTGAAGAAACAGTTGTCGTTAAAGATTTAGGATATAACATCAATATTCAGCGAATCTATTTTCTTGATGAAGCCCATCGGAGCTATAATCCCAAAAGCAACAATTTGGCTAACTTGATCAATTCCGACAAACAAGCCATAAAAATCGCGCTGACTGGTACTCCCCTTTTGCGGGAAGTTGCTAAAGATTTTGACAGCAAAGCATTATTTGGTGATTATATTCACAAGTACTACTACAATCAATCTATAATGGATGGTTATACTCTGCGCCTTATTCGTGAGGGAATAGATACTACCTATAAGATGCAAATGCAGGAAGTGTTGGAACAGATTAAGGTATTGCAAGGAGATATTCCGAAAAGTCAGGTTTTTGCACATTCAAAGTTTGTCAGGCCGATGCTTGATTACATTATGAAAGATCTAGAAAACTTCAGGACTACCGAAAACGATAAATCATTAGGAGCGATGGTTGTTTGTGATACATCAGATCAAGCAAAAGAAATATTTGCATATTTTGAAGAACTTTATGGAAATCAAGAAGTACAACAGTATTTTATCGCCGCCGAACCGTCTGTTCCTTATGGCACTTATGTAAAAACAACTTTTAAAGCTGCTTTAATTCTGCACGACATTAACTCAAAAGATGAGCGTAAGGAGCAGGTCAAACAATTTAAGGCTGGAGATATAGACATTCTATTTGTTTACAATATGCTACTTACCGGCTTTGACGCAAAGCGGCTTAAAAAACTATACCTCGCCAGGGTAGTAAGAGATCACAATTTACTGCAAACGCTAACTCGTGTAAACCGCCCTTATAAAAAATACAAGTATGGGTATGTAGTCGATTTTGCTGACATCAGTTCTGCGTTCAGGGAAACCAATGATAATTATTTCAAAGAATTGCAGGGCGAACTCGGCGATGAAATGGCTAATTACAGCGATCTGTTCAAATCACCCCAAGAAATTGAAGCAGAAATACAGGAAATTAAAGAAATCTTATTCCGCTTTAACACTATTAATAGCGAGCTATTTCATAACCAAGTAAGTGAAATTAAGGATAAACAGGACCTGTTGGTACTGATAAAAGCCTTGCAAAATGCCAAAGAGCTTAAAAATCGGATACGCTTACAGGGGCATGAGGAGCTATTAAGCAAATTGGACTTTTTTAAACTCAACCAATTGCTGCGTGTTGCACAGGCACAACTTGATAAATTAAACCTAATAGATACCCTAAACAGTGAAGCTGACAACTCTAATTTATTGAACGCTGCGTTGGAAGATGTGATTTTTCTGTTCACCAAAGTATCGGAAGAAGAACTGATATTAGCTGACCAGTTACGGGGCCAGCTCAAACGCACACGTGAAGCCTTGCTGTTTAACTTTGATCAAAAAGACCCGGAGTTTATTTCTCTGCGTGAAGAACTGGAACGTATCTTCAAAAAGAAAAACCTTGACCAGGTCAGCCAAGAGGATATGCGTGATAATATCTTTTTACTGAAATCTATTTATGACCGGGTTACCGAATTGAATCGCCAAAACAACCTTCTTAAAGCCAAGTACGAACAGGATGAAAAATATGCACGTATTCATAAACGGCTAAAGGAAAACAAAAGTATTTCTGCCAGAGAATTGCAGCTCCATGAAGCTTTAATTGTTGTTAAGAGACAAACCGACGAGCAATTGCAGAACAACAAAAACATTTTGGACAATGAACCTTTTTTTAATCGCTATTTGCTGAATTTGGTTGCAGGAGAATTTGTTCAAAAGCAAAAGATTAATCTCGACTTTAATACCACTAAGACTATTAACACCTTGATAGCCAGTGAATATATGGCACAATACAATAATTATATACGATGACCGATCTACTTTTTATAACTAAGACTAAACAACTAATAGATACCCTTAAAAGCGTTTGTGCTAATTACGGTCTGGGTAATGATGGCAATGAATTTAAAATCATCACCCAGGTATTTTTATATAAATACATGAACGACAAGTTCGCCTTTGAGGCAAAAAAGGTCGAACAATACAAGCTTGGTCAGGCAATCAATTTTCAGGAAGCATTAGAAACAATACCGGAAGAGCAGTACAATTTCCTATTGGCGTACATTGATCCCAATACCCCACAGCTCCAACCTCATCATACCATTACTTACCTGTTTAACAAACAAAACGAAGATGATTTCGCTAAGCTTTTTGATGACACGTTAAGGCAAATAAGCATTAACAACCAAGAGATTTATTCGGTTAAGTCAGCATCCGGTGCCAAAGACAAAATGTTTGATGAACTTAGTCAATTCATTAGCGATGCATCCCAAAGAGATGCTTTTTGCAAAGCCCTGATTAATAAACTATTTGAATTTAGTTTTGAAAGCATGTTTGGTGAGAAATACGATTTCTTTGCCACCATATTTGAGTACCTGATTAAAGACTATAATACCGATAGCGGTGGTAAATATGCGGAATATTACACCCCCCACGCCGTAGCACGGATTATGGCCGCAATAATGGTTAATGATGAGCCACAAGGTGTTAAAGTGTACGACCCAAGTGCTGGATCGGGGACCTTACTCATGAATATAGCTCACGCCATAGGTGAAGATAGATGCAGTATATATAGCGAAGATATTTCTCAAAAATCAAGCAACATGCTTAGGTTAAATTTGGTGTTAAACAACCTGAGCCATAGTATACCCCATATCATCAAGGGCAATACGATCCTGGAACCTTATTACCGAGAAGAAAAGTTCGATTATATTGTTAGTAATCCTCCATTCAAACTGGATTTTTCTGATTTCCGCGAAGATCTTGAAAAAGACATCAATAAAACGCGCTTTTTTGCCGGTTTACCCAATATCCCTAAAACCAAAAAGGAAAGCATGGCCATTTACCTGCTTTTTATACAGCATATCATGTACAGCCTAAGTGCAAAAGGTAAGGCCGCTATTGTCGTACCTACAGGGTTTATTACCGCACAAAGCGGCATAGAAAAAAAGATTCGAGAAGCGATGATTAGCCGCAATATGCTGCGTGGCATAGTAAGTATGCCTAGTAATATTTTCGCGAGTACAGGCACCAATGTTTCTGTATTGTTTTTAGACAGCGCTCACGCCAGTGATAAAATAATGCTGGTAGATGCCAGTAAATTGGGCGAAACCATTAAAGAAGGCAAAAATCAACGCACTGTATTAACTCCAATTGAAGAACAAAAAATTATTGACGCATTTAATCTATTAAAAACAGAAGATGATTTTGCCGTTCAAGTAAGTCATGCTGAAGTTAAAGATAAAAACTATTCTTTTTCTGCCGGTCAATATTTTGATGTGAAGATTGATTATGTAGATATTACTGTTGATGAGTTTAAAACTAAAATGCAATGTTTTGAAAGTAACTTAACTGCTTTATTTGCAGAAGGAAATTTATTAGATGTTGAAATTAAAAACCAATTGAAGGGATTAAAGTATGAATAAAGAAAAATTACTATCTACTTTAATTGACGAAATTTCAATGGGCCCCTTTGGGTCTGATATAAAAGTTGATAATTTTATTGAGGCTGGCGTACCTGTTTTAAATGGCTCAAATTTATCTGAATATAAGCTTACCGAGAAGTCATTTAAATATGTCAGCGAGGAAAAAGCAGATACCTTTAAAAAAGCAATAGCAAGAAGAGGGGATATTGTAATAACACATCGAGGAACTTTAGGGCAAATATCATTTATTCCAGAGAATTCAAAATATGAAAGATATGTTATTTCACAAAGCCAATTTCGAGTAAGATTTAACGATAAAAAGGTCGATTCTAAATTTATTGTGTATTTGTTTCATACAGAATATGGTCAAAAAAAGCTTTTATCTTTTAAGAACCATGTTGGTGTTCCAGCTTTAGCTCAAGCGACCTCTAATTTTAAGAGGCTGGAGCTTAATCTACCAGATATTTCGTCCCAACAAAAAATCGCCTCAGTTCTATCTATTTTAGATCATAAAATTGAACTTAACAATAAAATAAATGATAATTTATCTTACAATTTATTTAATTGTTACTTGCCCATTCATCAGCATGGGCAATAACCATTCTCTCAATTGTATTAGCTCTT
>JANYAB010000356.1 GCA_025355225.1 Bacteroidota bacterium | reverse complement strand
TCCAACTAAAGTTCGAAGTCCTAACCGCCTCATAGCTTAAAGATAGCTCCACTCCGGAGTTAGTCAATTCTCCAATATTTTCCCAGGTTACAGGATTAATTGCAGGTGGAGAAGGTACATTTACAAGAAAGATCAAATCTGTTGTTTTTCTATTAAAATAGTCAAATGAACCGCTTAGCCTGCCGTTTAACAAAGTAAAATCCAATCCAAGGTCCGCCTCAGTTTTCTTTTCCCATTTCAGGTTCGGGTTAGCATTCACAAAAGTGGCAACGGTACTTGAATACACACCACCACCTGCATAATAAGTCCCCCCACTGTTACTCAAGCGTGCCAGGGATAGATACGGATTAGGAGGAAGCGCACCAGTAATTCCATAACTACCTCTCAATTTAAGGTTGCTTACAGTTGGAATATCCACTAATTTACTAATATCAAGCCCTGCACTTACCGAAGGAAATAAACCCCATTTGTTATTTACCCCAAACTCGGTTGAACCATCTCTTCTTAAACTCGCTTGAAAGAAAGCTATATTATTGTAGTTCAGGTTTACGCGTCCAAAAAAAGAGATTAATTTATTTTCGTTTTTATAACTGCTGACAGAGCCTATGCCGTTCTGAAAATCAAGCGCTGTGCCAAAATTCTGACCCAACGCATCCGATATAAAATTACCACCTCCGGCGCCGAATCCCTGGTAGAGGTAATCCTGGTAAGAATACCCGGCGACCGCATTTATTTCTAATTTTTTGATTGTTTTTTCATAAGACAGCGTATTTTCATAAAGGGTATTTACACTTTCATCGTCATTTTTGACTGAAAGCCCTGAGCGGCCAAAACCGCTCCCCAAGGGAAAACCTCTGGAAATAAAGGCATCAGTAGGCGAATATTCCGAATGATAATTACTTGCAGTCTGTTGATAATATTCGGTCTTAAACTTTAAGTTTTTTATGACTTCATATGTTACCGATCCGCCAACGTTGAATTTTTTAATAGTTCTTTCGTTAGTATTCTGTCGTAACATTGCGACGGGGTTAGAGTAATCAACGAAATTAGATTCAAAATATCCGCCGCCAGTAAGGTCATATAGGGGATTTGTACTATGTACAGGTGCGGTAGGATTAAAAATAGTGGCATATTTAAAGGCATCAGGGAACCCTTCCTCATTTTTCCTATTTGTTGTATTAATATTGATATTGAAAACCAGTCTATCGTTCAATGCCTTATGCGTCAAATTTAATCGTGCGTTCAGTTGCTGGAAACCCGTAGTAATAGCAACTCCTTCGCTATTCCTGTAATTTAAAGACGCATCATAAATTGTACGATCGTCGCCACCAGAAAATCCGAGATTATGAACGTGCGACAAAGCTGTACGCGTAATTTCTTTATCCCAATCGGTAACCGAGCCGAAATCTGTACCCTTACCCAATGCTTTAAACTGGGCCGCGGTCATATGCTGCGTAAACTTTGCCGGTGTTTCAGCTGTACCGGAAACATTATAAGTAAACTTCGAGGATCCTTTTTTCCCCGATTTTGTTGTTATAATAATAACCCCGGCCGAGCCGCGTGTTCCATAAATGGCGGCAGCAGATCCATCCTTAAGGACATCAATACTTTTAATATCATTCGGATCAATGGTATTGATATCGGCGTCTACCTGGCCATCAAGAACAATTAGGGGCTGGGTATTAGCCCCTATTGTGGACAGCCCTCTCAAACGAATAGAAAAACCACCATTAGGGTCGCCGCCCGGACGTGCGATGGAAAGCCCGGCCACTTTACCTTGCAGCAACTGTGCAACATCACTAATGTTGCCCTTATTAAATTGCGCAGCGTTTATAGAAGTAATGGCACTGGTTACTTCTCTCTTTTTTTGCGTCCCGTAACCTGTCACTACAATCTCATCCAGGTTATTTGTACTTTCCGTTAATGCCGCATTAATTACACTTTCCTGATCTTCTGCTAATGCTATGGTCTTTGTCACTGTTGCATACCCGACAAAAGTAAAACTTAATGTATAGTTGCCGGCCGGTAAATTGGCAAAACTATAGCCACCATTAGCATCAGTTGCTTTACTTAGCGAAACTGCACCATCCAACTTTACCGTAACCCCTGGCAGCGTACCACCTTTTGAATCAGTCACAGTTCCTTTGATTATACCTTTAGAGGCTACTATAGCTTCGTCAGATGCATCGACTTTTATGTTTGTGACGGCACTTTCATCGGGATTTGATTTTGTAATTAATATCTGGTTATCGATCTGCCTGAATTTAAGCGAAGTATTTGTCAAAATGGTCTTCAGAAATAAGGCCACCGATTGATTATTCGCGGTAATTTCCAAATTGCGTATATTCTTCACATCTTCATTTCGATACATAAAATGAAAAGGGCTTTGCGATTCGATTTTCCGAAAAGCTTTTATAAGTGATTCATTTTTCAGCGTAATGTTTACCGCCACCTGATCAATTGCCTGGCTTTTTGCTGGCGTTGAAGAAAATACAGAAATTGAAGTAGCTAATATGAACATTGAAATTATCCCAATTCTCATAAACTGTTTAATATTTGAGTCGATTAGCAGATGAAACCTGAGCGGATATTTATTAAAATGCCGCAGTTCTGCTGGAATTACATAAAAATTCATAATTTTAAATTGTTTTAAGTGATTAATGTCTTCGATTGAATGTTAAAATTTAAAACACCTGGCTAATGCAATCGATTGCCGTCGAAGTGCAAAAGCGACCCTCCGGATATCATTTCTCTAAGAAAAGATCCAGAGGGTTTTTTTATGTCGGAGAGCCATTCAGGCTTTCTTTGGAATAAAATCCGCTTGCGATTGTGAGGTAATTTTTCATCATATATTTTAAGTTTAATTGGTTTGAGATTTACTGCTAATTGTTATCGTCGTTTTTTCTTTATCATAGGAATAGAAAGCATCATTGAACTCACAAATACTTTTTAACGTCCGATCAAGGCCTGCGGATTTATCGAAAATAGAGGTGAAATGTTTTGATTGAACGAGTCGGTCGGTGAATAATATTTTAACCTTAAACCGTTCTTCCAATACCTTAGCGGCTTCACCAAAAGTTACATCTTCAAAATATAAATCATCCTGTGCCGTCCAAATTGTATAGGTTTTGGCATCTATGCTACTTTGGGTTGAAATAGATTTTTGCTTATTAAACGTAAGTTGCTGATTAGGGGTAATGATACCGAGGAGCCTATTATTATCGCTGACTTTCACCTTGCCTCTTGTAACGGTTACTGTTATGGTCTTATCGCCTGGGAGGGCCTTGACATCAAATGCCGTACCTAATACGGTTGTTTCTACTTTACCGGCATGTACAACAAATGGCTTTAAATTATCATGTTTTATATCGAAAAAGGCTTCACCTATAAGATACACTTCGCGTTTTGCTAAACCATTAAAAGATGAAGCATAACTAAGTTTACTGCCATAACTTAGGATTACCCTGCTGCCATCGGGAAGAACAAGAAATAGATTGGTTTTTTGCTTATGGGCCGAG
>JANYAB010000320.1 GCA_025355225.1 Bacteroidota bacterium | reverse complement strand
AAAATGTCGTATCGAACGGTTTGGTGCTGGATAAGAGTGGCAATAAAATGTCGAAACGCCTCGGTAACGCGGTCGATCCATTCAGTACTATCGAACAATATGGCGCAGACGCCACCCGATGGTACATGATCAGCAATGCATCTCCCTGGGACAATCTGAAATTCAACATGGAGGGAATCGACGAGGTGCGCCGCAAATTCTTCGGCACACTTTATAATACTTATTCCTTTTTTGCCCTGTATGCCAATATTGACAAATTCGAATATAACGAAGCTGACATCAGCCTCAAAAAACGTCCGGAAATAGATCAGTGGATAATTTCTTTACTTAATACTTTAAGTAAAGAAGTGGATGAGTTTTATGCCGACTTTGAACCTACCAAAGCTGCCCGTGCCATACAGGAGTTTGTGGACGAACACCTGAGCAACTGGTATGTTCGTTTAAGCCGCCGTCGTTTCTGGAAATCGGACAATTCGGAAGATAAGCTGTCGGCCTATCAAACGTTGTACACCTGTCTGGTAAATATAGCTAAGCTGATATCGCCCATTGCCCCTTTCTTTGCTGATCGCCTGTATTGTGATCTTAATGCCGTTACCGGTAAAGAGAAGGCAGAGTCTGTTCACTTAGCCGATTTTCCCACGTATCATGCCGAACTGGTAAACAAGGCGCTCGAAGAACGCATGCAATTGGCACAGGATATCTCCTCGCTGGTATTATCACTTCGTAAAAAAGTAGGCATTAATGTCCGTCAGCCCCTAAGCAGGATATTATTGCCCATACTCAATAAAAACTTTGAGCACCAGGTGGACCAGGTAAAAGATCTTATTCTTTCTGAAACAAACATCAAAGATATTGAGTACATTACCGAAGCATCAGGTTTTATAAAAAAGAAGGTGAAACCCAACTTTAAGGCCCTGGGCCCAAAGGCCGGCAAGGATATGAGAGCCGTGGCCGAAGCCATAACTAATATGGACCAGGATACGTTAAACAAATTTGAGGAGATAGGCACAACGACGTTAGAAATAGGAAATTCGAAATTCGAAATTGAATTAAGCGATGTTGAAATAATCGCTGAAGATGTACCGGGCTGGCAGGTTGCAAATTTAGGAAAACTAACTGTCGCTTTAGATGTTAACATAACCAACGAATTGAAACAGGAAGGTATCTCGCGCGAACTGATCAACCGTATACAGAATCTGCGAAAAGGAAAAGAATTTGATGTGACCGATAAGATAAATGTTCGCCTTCGTGATCATTCGCTTATTAACGAAGCTGTAAAAAATAATTTATCCTATATTTGCGCCGAAATTTTAGCTGAGAGCATTGAGCTTGATAATCAGCTAAATGAAGGTGAGACCGTACTAATTGATGAAAACGAAATATTGATTGCTATAACTAAAATATAAATGAAACCAGAAAACGAAAAAACCAGGTATTCTGATGCAGAACTTCAAGAATTCAAGGATCTGCTGCTCGATAAACTGCGTATTGCTAAAGAAGAATTGAACTCATTGGCATCCTCATTAAGTACCCCTAATGCCAACGGTACGGATGATACTGCAGGAACTTATAAAACATTAGAAGACGGATCAGCTACGCTGGAAAAGGAATCCATTAACCAGCTGGCCGCCCGACAGAAGAAATTCATTGAGCAATTGGAGGCCGCGTTGGTACGTATTGAAAATAAAACTTATGGTGTTTGCCGCGAAACGGGTAAACTGATACAAAAGGAACGCTTACGCGCGGTGCCGCACACCACGCTGAGCATGGAAGCAAAAATGAAGCAATATTAATGAAGGCTGCTTACACCAAACCCTTTCTTGTTGCTGCTTTTATCATACTTGCCGACCAGATCATTAAGACCTGGGTAAGGAGTCATATGTATTTAGGCGAAGAAATTCACTTTTTAGGCAGTAGGGGTATGCTGCATTATACCGAGAATAACGGGATGGCCTTTGGCATGGAATTCGGGGGGACACTGGGCAAACTGGCTTTAACTTTATTCCGAATAGGCGCAGTAGTAGCTATTGGTTATGGATTGGTTTATTTAATTAAACATAAACATCACCGGGGCCTCATCATGAATGTCGCACTGATATTTGCAGGTGCGTTGGGTAATATCATTGATTCCACCTTTTATGGAGTAATGTATCATTATGCCCCTCTTTTTCATGGACGTGTAGTAGATATGTTTTACTTCCCGTTAATAACGGGTTATTTTCCATCATGGGTGCCTTTTTGGGGCGGTCAGGATTTGGTATTTTTCCGCCCGGTATTTAATCTTGCCGATTCGGCAATATCGGTAGGGGTAATAATGATACTAATTTATCAGAAGCATTATTTTAAGCACGACGTTCCCGAAATTAGCAGCCCGCATAGCGAGGTTGTAGAAGAATGAATGGATGTGCAAATGTGCAGATATGTGAATGTCTGATTTACAAATGATTAAATGGTATTTGAGCCGCTTTTAGAGCGGCTTTTTTATTATTTAACACCCTGGTAGTATTAATTATAGTTTGAAGTGATATATTAGACCAATAAAGACCTTGTCATGAAAAAAAACCTACTCATCTGTTTACTGGCCTTCTTGCCTTTTATTACGACCGCCCAGGAAGAAGCTCCTCCACTTGTAAAGGACTTTTACGAGGGCACGTATACCATACCTGAAAGTTTTGTACTTAATGATCGCGTAAACATTATGCAGTTTAGTCCCGACAAGGAGAATTGTGATATCGTTGCAGTTGACGATCAGATGCAAACATTGTGGAAAACATCCCTTAAAGGACATGCCCTTAGTACATCTAAATTTAAGGACAAGATATTGGTGGTAGTATCAACAGAATACAGCAATATCAAAAGAAATAACAACACTTTTAAAGGATATATTCTTGACCCATCAAATGGTAAAGTATTGGTTGATAAAGTAATTTTTGAAGGGTCAGAGGATTACCTGACATTTCCGTACATATTTACAGCCGAAAACGGCGAGATCTTTAAGTTCGCCGTAAGGCAAAGCAGTTTTGAACGCAGGTTACACGTTGCAATGCCCAGCCTCCTGGGCATAATATCTATAAATTCATACATTAAGCAATTTAATGAGACCAGGGATCTTGACGTAATTGATTTTAATGAAAAGTTAGAACCTGTAAATAAGTTTAAACCTGTAATAACGGCCGGTACCTTTCTTGAGATGAACAGCAATAAACAGGGTGATCTTTTTATTGCCTGGTTTAATAACGGCAGTATGGACGTTGCAAAGTATGATGCAGGTAAAAAAACTCCTTCGGGCACGCTAACCGGCAATGTAATATTAGATAAAGACATACTGGACTCTTTCGGAAACGATATTTTAATGGTGCCTTCAAAAAGCAATGCCAATGTATTGTATTATGCGCTGGCATTCAGAAACCCTGACAAAGAAACAGAACTGGGATTAGGAAAATTGGATTTTTCGACCGGGAAAAAACAATATGTAAATGAGCTATTTACAAAAGACCATATTAAAAGCATTAAAAAAAGCTACGTACCGGTGAATAAAAAAATGGAATCGCCGGATCTTGGCCCCGTAAAAGCATTAAATGTAAGGTTATTCAGTGATGTGGATGATCATTTAATAGTGGCTTTGACCAGTACTTCCTATGCTTCATCATCCATTGGTAGTGGCACCTGGGAATCTGAATACAATATCCTGATTAATAGTTATGACACAGATCTTAAATTAAAATATCAGCAATTGGTGCCTACGGGTTACATTGTTCCTGAGAGGCATTTACCGTTGGGTTTTTATCATGATAAAAATAAGCTGTATGTTTTATCTAATGACAAAACAGGGATGACCACCCTTAATGGCACCTATTCGGTTTTTGACCTTAGCACTGGCCAGTGTGACAAAATGTATCACTTATCCAAGAAAAAGATGGGGAACTCTCACGCTGCAGCAAGCTCGTCGGTTCTCTGGTTTAAAAATAGCTTTGTAGTACCCTATCTGGAAATGAAAGGATTTGCTGGTGGGAAGTATAATATAACGCTTCAACAAAATTTATATTGATTTAGCGTCCGGAGGCATATCTCCGGCAAGCCTAATTTAATTATAGGTTAACAAAAAAATATAAAAATGCCCTGGGGCGCTGGAAATGGACTTTTTGATTTTTAAAAAAAAGTGAAAATACCGTGAAAACACGGGTTGTGGTTTCAATTTTTATTGCAGTAATTTATGCCAAACTAAACCCTATCATTATTGATCAAAAACACAACTACAATAATTTGCAGTTGTGTTTTTTATTTTTTGACAATTTGATTCGATACTATTTTCCTAATGATCGATCTCTGATAGCTTTAAATTCCGAACCTTTTTTCCAACCGGGATAGGTGACTTCGTTGCTGATCTGATAGCCCACATTGAAAAGCAGGTTGGCTATTTGAGCCATCCCGCTGGCATCCATATCAGCTGAATAATTATCTGATGCCTGGTGGTAATGATGCGCCGTATAATCTTCCTGTTTTTTCTTGCCCCATTCGGCGCGATGTTCCAGGCTTATATTACCGTTGTTCATATCCAGGGCAGGAACGCCTACTTTTGCAAAACTAAAATGATCGGACCGATAGTAGCCGCCCGCAGCCGGATTTCTGTCGCCTACTACCTCCCAGTTGTTTTCTTTCGCGTATTTTTCTACGTAATCATCAAGGTCGTTCTGTCCTTTCCCCGTTATGGCGATGTCTTTGGTGGCTCCATAGTTGCCCAAAGCATCCATGTTAAGGTTGGCAATTGTTTTATTAAGCGGATAAACCGGGTGCGAGGCATAATATTCCGAGCCCAGCAAACCTTGTTCCTCTCCGGTAACAGCTAAAAATACGATGGATCGCCCGGGCTTATCTTTTACTTCGGTAAATGCCTTTGCCATGCTGATCAATGAGGCTACACCATCGGCATTATCCACAGCCCCATTGTAAATGCTGTCGCCTTTTGCGTCAGGTTTGCCAATGCCCAGGTGGTCCCAATGTGCTGAGTATATAATGTATTCACCGGAATTTGTAGTTCCCTTCAACATCGCGATCACATTATGCGAGGTAGAATATTTAAGTTTATTATGGATGGTGACGGAGACATTCAAATTAAGCTGCAACGCTTTAAAATCTTTTTTGCGCGCAAGGACGCGCATGTCACCGATTATACCTGATGTGCCGAGCAACTTTTTAGCAGCATCTTCTGTCATCCAGCCTTCTATTTTACAACGGTTAAGATGTTTATCTGGTTGCTGCAAATAAAGTTTGGCTCCGGTAAAGCTGCTGCTCACCACGCTCCATGGATAACTCGCTGCCTTTGTTTGGTGTACAATAATTACACCTGCCGCCCCCTGGCGGGCAGCCTCTTCGTATTTATAGGTCCAGCGGCCATAATAGGTCATGGTATCACCCTTAAATCCTGGATCATTCACCAGCACGATCACTGTTTTACCTTTTACATCAAGGCCGGCATAATCATTCCAGTGATACTCCGGGGCCACCACACCATAGCCGGCAAATATGAGGGGGGAGTTTTTTAGTTCGACCATATCCAGTTCCTGCCTCGTAGAAGCAACAAAATCGATAGCGCTATACAGGGTTATGGGTGATTTACCACCGCTGATTTCCATCGTTTCGGAAGGCGTGCCTTTGATCTCCACCATGGGAACATCCTGGAAATAACTGCCATTGTTGCCGGGTTCAAGCCCCAGTTTGTTAAACTGCTGCGATATATAGGCTACCGTTTTAGTTTCGCCTGCGGTAAATGGCTTGCGCCCCATTAACGAATCATTGGCCAATACGGCGATGTGACTTTTTATTTCGTCGGCACTGATTGGCTGAGCAGTTTTGGCTTTACGGCCACAGGCCGATAGAAAAGTTATAAATAGCAGCAGTAATAGGTAGCTATAATTGGTCTTCATAAAAGAATTTAAGTTTTTTCAAATGTAAGGAAAGGGCATGGAAAAGGAAAAGTGCTGAAAGCGCCGCTGCAATTTCTGATTTTTCAAAACAATCTGTTTCAAATTAACCTTTACCTTCGTTAATCGTCTATACACAAAAAACAATATATCATATGAAAAAACTAATGATCCTTGCCGCGCTAACAGTATTTGCCTGCGGCGCTTTTGCACAGCAAGTTGACCTTCGCCGTAAAATTGAAGTTAGCGGCGTTGCCGAGAAGGAGGTTACTCCTGATATTATTAACGTTTCAATTTCCTTAAAGGAATACCTTGACGGGAAAAAGAAGATCACCATTGATCAATTGGAAAGCCAATTGGAAAGCGCGGTTAGCGCGTCGGGTATTGCTAAAGAGGATTTTACTATAAGCGATCTTTCGGCGTGGAACAATACCTGGCAGAAAAAGAAAACGCCCGATTTTTTAGCAAGCAAGCAATACAATATCAGGTTCCACGACCTGAACAAATATAACCAGATATTGAGCAAGATCGACCCTAAGGGCATTGAATCAACCGATATAGCCAGTTATGATTATTCCAAAATGACAGAATTGAAACGTGACCTGAAAATACAGGCTCTACTTGCTGCAAAGGAAAAAGCGACCTATTTACTAAAAAGCATTGATGAGAAGCTGGGACGGCCTATTAATATCACAGAAAACGATAATAGTAATTATGCTGCTTCCCCCAGGGTGTATGCAAACAGGGCCATGGTAGCCAATGCTGCCCCAGCAGAATCAGACATCGATATTAAAAAAATCAAGTTAAGTTTCCAGGTACAGGTAATTTTTGAAATATTACCGTAACCTTTAATTAATCTTTTCGTATAAGGAAATCTGCACGGGAATGTTATGGGGGAATTGTGCAAAAAAAACCAATTATTACTTATTGATAAACAGGCACTTGACAATATAAAATATAGATATTATCTTTATCATACCTAAATGATTAGATCATGATACATTCGAAAGCCGAAAGAGTATTATTGGTTGCACCCAATATATTTTCGGTACAGTTATTAGCCAGCAATACGCAAATCAAGCACATCACCTCCGTGGATCGTGTTTTTCCCTCCATTTATGAGATGGCCCCACACATCATCATATTTGATTATGATTACCTGAGCCAGGACATGGAAAAGATATTACGCCGCATCCGCACAAACAATTATTATAATAAAATCAAAATATGCTGTTTCAAAAGCAGCCCCAATCGCAAAATAGATGGTTTTTTAAAAGTATTGGGGGTTAATCATGTCATCTATAAGAATGAATTGCAAAATCCGTCAAAAACCG
>JANYAB010000298.1 GCA_025355225.1 Bacteroidota bacterium | reverse complement strand
CAAAAACCGCGAAACCAGCGACTTAATGATGGAATCAAATCTGTTTTTGCACCTTTTTCGCATGCCGCTGCTCTTTTTCATTTCTGGTACAGTAAGCTATTACATGATGCAGCGGCGATCTACTTTAAGCTTCATCGGTTTACGCTTCCGCAGGCTGTTCATACCGCTTTTGGTGGGCATGTTCATAATAGTTCCACCGCAGATATATATGGAACGGCTTGCACATGGCTACAAAGGCAGTTTTTTTGACTGGTACCCGAGTGTTTTTAACTTCGTACCTTATCCAAAAGGCAGCTTTAGCTGGCACCACCTTTGGTTCATCGCGTACCTGTTCATTTACGATTTAATGTTTGCGCCGTTATTTGCCTGGTTGATATCCGCAAAAAGCAATGTATTTAAGGAAAAACTTGCTATCCTGGCAAATGGCAAATGGGTTTATATGCTGATGCTGCCCGGTATTATCTGGTTTACATTACTTGCTGTAAAATTACCAGAAACGAATGACCTGGTACACGATGGCTGCTATTTTGTTTATTGGTTATTGTTCCTTTTAGCCGGCTTTATCTTCATACTTCAACCCAAACTAATGGACAGTCTGGAGCGCAACCGTCGTTTTGCATTGACCATAGGCTTTTTAAGCCTGATGATGTGGGAGTGTTTACGGTGGAACAGTATTGAGCCATGGCAGGCGCAATGGCCATTCCACAACCCACTATTTAGCTATGCGTTTACCGCGTTGAGGCCAATAATTGCCTGGGCATGGGTACTGGCACTGGTGGGCTATGGCAAACATTACTTAAACCGTACGCACAAAGTATTAAATTATTTAAACCAGGCGGTGTACCCTTTTTATATCCTGCATCAAACGGTAATCGTTTTAATAGTTTATTACATTGTACAGGTGCCCAACGAAAGTATCCTGTCCAAATATATTTACACCGTTGGGATCACGTTTTTTGTAACTGTATTGACTTATCATTTACTGATACGTCCTTATGCTTTAACAAGATTTTTATTCGGAATGAAGCCAAAGGAAAAACAAAAACCCGTAATGGAAATACAGCAGGAAAAAGAAATAAAGCCTGTGGTGGCGCTTTCTGCTTAAATTTGTAATTTAACACATTGCAATGCTGAACATAGTGAAGAATCTTTTTAAAGTGACAGATGGCGATTATGTCGGTGAAGATTCTTCGCTATGCTCAGAATGACAAATTTTCTATTTTAATTTTATGAAATTTTTCAGAAAATATATATTCCCTGCGTTGTACGGCTTGCTGGTATATTTTACCGTCAGACTGCTGCATGATATTGATGTGGGTGGTAAATTTTGGAAAAGGTCATGGACACTAAATATATTCGAGATGAGCTGCAGCATCCTGGTTGGATACCTGGGTGTGCGACTTTTTGAATGGCTTTTTAAATATTATGACCGACGCTGGCCTGTACAGTTCTGTTACCAGGGAGTGATGAGAGAATTGCTCATCATGATATCAGCCAACCTGGTACTGGTAAACCTGGTATTGACACCTATGGCGACATTCACCGACGACGGGCTGTCATGGGCTGATTTAGTGGATATCAATGTCATCCCTACTTTGTATGTAATTGTTTATTACGGCATAGCACGCAGCAGTACTTATTTAAGAGCCTATGTTGATAATAAAGTACAACTGGAAAAGGTCACCAACGAGCATTTGGAAACCGAATTAAAATTTTTAAAAGCGCAATATCATCCGCATTTCCTGTTTAATGCTTTAAATACCATTTATTTCCAGATGGATGAGGATTTGCCGGGCGCTAAACGAAGTATTGAGAAATTTTCCGAGTTGCTGCGGTACCAGTTATATGATCAGCAGCAACAAGTACCGGTGATGCAGGAAATTGAATATCTGCAAAGTTTTATCGAACTGCAAAAGATACGTAGCAGTGATAGATTACACCTTGTGGTTAACTTTGACAAACAACTGAATGGGCAACTGGTGTATCCCCTGCTTTTTTTACCCCTTGTTGAAAATGCCTTTAAATTTATCGGTGGCGATTATCAGGTGAATATTGAAGCTAAGGTTGCCGAAAACAACATTGAGTTCAGAGTTGAAAATTCGGTGCCTTTATTAAATAAAACAGGGGCTAAAGCGGGGGGCATTGGATTGGAGAATTTGAAACGGCGACTGTGCCTGCTGTATCCGGGCAAACATTCATTCACCACAGAAACCAGCAATAATAATTTTATAGCCGAACTAAAAGTGGCCTATCATGAGTAGCAATATCAGCTGTATAATAACTGACGATGAGCCATTTGCACGCAAAGGTTTGCAGGGTTACGTAGAAAAGATAAGTTTCCTTGACCTGAAAGGGGTTTGTGAAGACGCTTTGCAGCTAAGCAACCTGTTACAGCAGCAACCGGTAGACTTGCTTTTCCTCGACATACAGATGCCGCACATTACCGGCGTTGAATTTTTAAGGGCCCTGCGTAACCCGCCAAAAGTAATATTTACCACCGCTTTTGAGCACTATGCCATCCAGGGTTTTGAACTGGATGTAATGGATTACCTGCTAAAACCAATCTCCTATGAGCGATTTTTAAAAGCCGCGTGGAAAGCGAAGGACTATTTCGCCATAAAGGGACAACCGGAAAACTCAGTTCCTTACCTGTTTGTGAAAGCCAACGGGAAGTTGGAAAAGATCACTTTTGCTGACATCCTTTTTATCGAAGGCATGGAAAACTATGTGGCCGTTCACCTTGAAAATAAAAAGATCATTACCCATACCACCATTAAATCATTGCTTGAGAAATTACCCGCCAAACAGTTTGTGCAAACACATAAATCGTATCTGGTCGCAGTAGATAAGGTTGATAGCATTGAAGGCAATACACTGCACGTACAAAAACACCGGGTGCCGGTTAGTAAGTATTTGAGGGAAGAAGTTTTGGGGCAGATTGTGAAATAGCTTGGCGGTCAGTGCAAAAGCTGCTCCTTTAGGAGCAAAATGTTGGTAGTAAAACAATTAAACCAGATTTTTTGCGCCGTCAGGCGCAATACTTAATATACGTTCTAATGTAGCTTTGTTATTTTTTTCAAGCAATGGCTAATAAATGTATTGCACCTAACGGCGCATGAAAATATTTTCAATGTCTGGTCTACCAACATTTTACCCCCATGGGGTAAGGTATAACCCGAAGGATGGGGTAAGTAATAAGATCAGGGCATATCATAGCTCCATGGAGGGGATTTTATTTAAATTTACAAACATGGAAAAGCTACCTAACATACACCCCGGAGAGATACTACATGAGGAGTTCTTGATTCCGCTACTTATTACTCCTTATCGTTTAGCTAAAGAAACTAATATTCCACAAACGAGAGTCTCTGAAATAATTAAAGGGAATAGGAGAATTACAGCCGATACCGCGTTAAGGTTAAGTCAATTCTTTGGAAATTCTGCAAAGTTCTGGCTTGGGTTACAGGATGATTTTGATATAGAAAATGAATTGGGAGAAAAGCATGAGGAGTTTGGCCATATTAAACGTTTTGAGGCCGCGTTGTAATATTCTATATTTTTGCCCCATAAAATGATAAAACATGAAATAGTGTGTTGCGAACGCTGCCAGTCCGCTTTTGAATGTAAGGCCAATTCATCCACCAAATGCCAGTGCAGCAGTGTTCAGCTAAACCTCAACGAAACGCAATATGTGAGCGAGTTGTACGATGGCTGTTTGTGTGCGGCATGTTTGCTGGTTTTGCAACAGGAATACAGGTCATTGTTAAATACCTGAAGGATGCACTGAGCTTTTCTTATCTTTAGGCCGTCAACTTCCAATTTATGTATCAACCGCTAAAAAGAAATTTCCTGGCAATAATAGCCCTTGCAATGTTATTTGCAGGCACATCCGTGTCAGGCAATAAGTTTACAGATGATCCCTGGAAACCCGATCAGTTAATGGAGCCGCAAGTTTTGGTGACTATGATCAGCAACAATAAAGGGAACGACCTTCCGGTAATTTTCAATATAGGCTCAGTTAGTACGATAAAAGGAGCAATAGATGCAGGCCCCACATCAAACGCCGATGGACTCGCCGAATTAAAAAAACAATTAAAAAATATCCCCAAAGACAAACTGGTAATTATTTACTGCGGATGCTGCCCCCTATTTAAATGCCCCAACATAAGGCCCGCTTTTAAGCTGCTGACTGAAGAAGGCTATACCAGCATAAGGGTACTTAACCTGAAAACTAATTTAAAAACCGATTGGGTAGATAAAAAATATCCTGTTGAAGAAGGTAATTGAGGGCGGTTACGATTATATATTTAATTCACAGATTCATTGCTCGTCCCTTTAGCGCAGGGATAAAAATAATTCCCCTTCCTGGCTTTAGCTTAAAAGATCACTTTGTTAGGCTTTTTTATTGAAGATACTTTAGTAACTTCGGATAAACCTTATTGCAATGAAAGTACTATATATAGTAGGTGGAATAGGCTTAATCATTTTAGGCATTTGGCTATCAATAAAGGAAATGAAAACCTATTCGAAATGGCATGATGACAAATGGACTATTGGTAATATTAAGGGGTTGGGGATTGCTGTTATAGCAGGTGGTATTTTTTTAATTTCACAAGGCCTGAATTAAAATGACCTATCCCAAGTAGTATATCATTACTTTATATATAACTAAATATATAACTAATTCGCAATTCATTGCCCCGTCGCTTTAGCGCGGGGATAAAAATCATTTCCTTTCCTGGCTTTAGCCTAAAAAATCGCTTTGTTATTTTGGCTAAAGCCGCTAATGGGTTTGTTATTTTACCCCGACCTGAAGGTCGGGGCTATGAAAGACGATAATGTTAAATGCAGACTAAATAAATAATGCTATAAATTATAATTTCGCGAGAACTAAAATCTTCCGGTCTTTCCGACTTTAGGACTTTCGGACTAAAGAATCACTGCTCATCATACTTCCTGATTTTCCATTTTACTTTGCCGCCTAACGGGTCATTATCAAGCGTTACGCCTGTCAGCGAAACTTTATGCAATAAATTATCCGATGGCAGGCAGATAAGCCCAGTGGCAGTTTTATTTGTTGTTGCATAAGATACCAGTTCAAGATTTGACCAGTCCATTTGCATGGTGGACTGTGCCAGTTTAATATGCGGGATAAGGGCGCCGCTTTTTACCAGTACGATGATAGGCATGGCCGCGGTTTTAATGGTGTGCCATCCGGGTTCATAAACTTTACCCGTTTGATAATCGACCCATTGTTCTTTTCCCGGCAGGTAAACTGTTCTTTCAACCATATTTTCAAACATCGGGGCAACCAGCATGTCCGATCCAAATAGATATTGATCATCTACCAGCCAGGCTCCCGGGTCCTCAGGGTATTCGACAAAAAGCGCACGCAGCATCGGCAGGCCGCGCTCGGTACAATCTTTCGCCTGCGCATAAATGTATGGCATCAGCTTGTACCGCATGTTATCTTCCATCCGGAAAAGCTTCAAAAATGCGAGGCTATATTTCCAGGGCTCTTTTGGCGGTGCGCCATGTGTACGGCTGTGCGATGACAGGAAACCAAAAGCCGCCCACCGGCCATACAACTCTTCAGGGGTTTTTAACACAAAGCCGCCCATATCATGGCTCCAGAATGAAAACCCGGACAAGCCAAATGAAAGGCCGCCGCGCAGTTCGGCGGCCATAGCGGTGTTTGTATTGGCAGCATCACCACCCCAGTGTAAGGGATAGCGCTGACTTCCGGCCCAGGCACTGCGTGCCCATATAATGCTTTCGCCATTCACTTGTTTGGTAATGTCGGCCACCGCTTTGTTATATCTTAGGGGATATAAATTGTGTTCATAAAAGCCTGTACGGCCAGAGTAAAACAGGCCGTTGTTTGGTGCAGCCTCGCCAAAATCCACCTTGATCACGCCAACGCCAAGCTTTAACAGCCCGGCTATTTTATCCTGGTACCATTGTACAGTTGCCGGGTTCGAAAAATCAAGCACGGCATCTTCATAAGGTAAATTACCTTTGCCATCTCTTACAACCAATCCTTTTTGCACCAGTTCAGGAAACAGTTTATTTTTTGGGGTGAAATAAGGAAGCTGCCATAGGGATACGTGAAAACCTTGTTTCTTAAGGTCGGTCATCAGCTTTGCAGGATCACCAAACCTTTGCGGATCAAATTTATAGTCTGTGCGCCAGTCGATGGTAAACCAGCCGGTATCATAATG
>JANYAB010000550.1 GCA_025355225.1 Bacteroidota bacterium | reverse complement strand
AAAAAGAGGAAAGGCAGCAAAATAAATTCATCGGCAGAACTGAATATATTGAAAGTTTCATTACCAATTTCGAGAGTTCTGATTCCTCTGTATTCTTTAACATTTACGGGCAGGGCGGCGTAGGAAAGTCCTACCTGGTTAAAAAAATGATCTCAATCGCAGACGAAAAAAATTGCCTTACCACCTATACCGACGAGAGCGTTAAATCACTTTTAGAGTGGATGGATAAGGTTTCTGCCCAATTAAAAACCAAAGATGTCGACTTAGCCGAATTTGATAAACGATATAAGGTCTACTTACAGGAAACAAAAAAACTGGAGACCGACCCCGAAAAGCCGAAGGGCACTTTAGGAAGTTTTACAAAATCTGTAATGAAGGGGGTTATTAAAGATGTAAAAAAAATACCCGGTGCAGAAACAATAGCCAGCTTTATTAATGAAGACGCTGTAGCAGGCATTATTGGGGAATGGGCGGAATTTGCCAGAAAAAAAATAACCAATAAAGATGAGGTTGAATTGGTGTTAGAACCTGTAAAAGTTTTAACACCGTTATTTTGGAATGGGATTAATAAATATGCCGATTTCAAAAAATCGATTTGTTTTTTTATAGACACTTTTGAAGAAACGGATAAAATAATAGAAAAATGGCTGTTGGATGTATTACATGAAAATTATGGCAACATAGTTCCTTATAACGTGATGTTTGTTATTGCGGGCAGAAACGAATTGAGCCCCAATGAATGGAATGAATTTGCTGATTTAACTCAAAAAATACTATTAGAACCTTTTACGGATGGTGAAGCAGATGAATACTTAACGTCCCATCAAATTTCAGATCTCGTTGTCCGGGAAGATATTCTTAATCTTTCCGGCCGGCTGCCTGTATTAATGTCCTGGCTGGTTGAGGCAGCAAAAAATAAAACGGTTAACTCTAATGATTTTTGCGAAAACGCTGTTGAGCGATTTTTGAAATGGGTTGATGAACCGGATAAACGTGAAATCGCTTTGGTTTGCGCACTTCCCCGTTTTATTAACCAGGATATAGTAAGTGTATTTTTAGAGGATAAAACCAAGGCGCCCGTTTTGTTTGATTGGTTGCTTACCCAGCCTTTTGTACAAAAGAAGGGCAAGTATTGGACCTACCATACCGTCGTTCGTAACCAATTATTGCGATTTGAACATATACGGTCGAACGACGACTGGTATAAATTTCACCAGAAACTGAAAAACTCCTATTACAATTGGCAAACATCGCTCGAAATAGATCCGAACGAATTATTAAGTAATAAAAATTGGGTGCAGTACGAACAAGAGCGTCTTTACCATGCGCTTTGTTATGAACCTGATAAAAACATATCTTCAACCATTTCGGATGTAGTAAAAGTTTGGTTAGAGAAAGGGTTGGATTCTTCGTTCCAATGGGCCGAAACACTTATACAGGCAGGCGATGACAATAATCATGAAGGGTGTAAGGATTGGGGGAATAGATTAACAATCAGTTTAAATGATTTCCTTGTAAATGAAAGACCCCTAGCCCTTCAAAAACTTATCGAAAATATTATATCCAAAGGCTATGCTAAGGATGTTAAACAAAAAAGTTTCCTCTTTTTTATGCAGGGCGTATTGCATTCAAAAAATGGTGATGTCGATAAAGCCATTGAATATTACCTGAAAGCAATCGACATTCGACCCGATTATGCGGATGCCTTTTACGGCATGGGTTTAGCTTATTATGACACTGGAGATCAGGATAAGGCAATAGAATGTTATCAAAAAGTAGTTCAAATTCGCCCCGATGATGCCAACGCATTCATCTTTATAGGTTTAGTTAATTATGACAGGGGAGATAACGAAAAAGCGATCGAATGCTATAACAATGCCATTAACATCCTCCCCGATTATTATGAGGCGCATTACAACATGGGCCTGGCTTATTATAGCATGGGCGACAATGAAAAAGCCATCGAATGTTATAGTAAAGCCATCGATATTCAACCTGATTACGATGCATTTTACAATATGGGCCTGGCTTACTATGGCATGGGGTATAACGAAAAAGCAATAAGATGTTATGAAAAAGCCATTGATATAAAGCCCGATTTTGTCAGTGCATATATAAACATGGGAATTGCTTATTCGGCCAGTGAAGACAAAGACAGTGCTATCGAATGCTATCAAAGAGCCCTCGACATAAGACCTGATTATGCCAACGCATTTTACAACATGGGGTTAGCTTATCATGACAAGGGGGATAAAGATTTGGCGATTGAATGGTATCAAAAAGCCATTGACCTTCAGCCCGGTTATTTTGATGCGTATTATAATATAGGTCTGGCTTACTATGACAAGGGAAATAACGTAAAAGCTATTGAATGCTATCAGATGGCTATTGATTTAAAACCCGATTATAGTGATGCATTTTACAACATGGGGTTGGCTTATTATAATATGGGCGATAACGAAAAAGCGATAGAATGTTATCAAAAAGCCATAGACATAAAACCCAATTATTCTAATGCGTTTATAAACCTGGGAATTGCTTATTCGGCCCTAGGGAATAAAGACAGGGCTGTTGAATGTTATCAAAAAGCCATTGATATAAAGCCTGATTACGCCAACGCATTTTACAACATGGGGTTGGCTTATTATGACAAAGGGGATAAAGACAAAGCGATAGAATGTTACCAAAAAACTGTTAACATCCAACCCGATTATGCAAATGCTTTTTATAGCATGGGTTTGACATTACAAGACAAAGGAGACAATGACAAAGCGATTGAATGTTATCAAAAAGTAATTGACATTCAACCCGACTATGCAAATGCATTCTACGGCATGGGTTTAGCATGTTATGACAAAGGAGATAAAGACAGGGCGATCGAATATTTTCAAAATGTAATTGACATTCAACCCCGTTATGCAAATGCATTTTACAGCATGGGTTTAGTTTATCATGACATGGGCGATAAGGACAAAGCAATTGAGTATTATCAAAAAGCTATCGATATTCAACCAGATGACGCCAATGCATTTATCAACATAGGCCTTGCCTATTATGACAAGGGAGATAAAGACAGGGCTATCGAATTTTATCAAAAGGCACTTGATATTCAACCTGATGACGCAAATGCATTTATCAACATGGGCCTCGCCTATTATGACAAAGGAGATAAAGACAAGGCTATCGAATTTTATCAAAAAGCAATTGATATTCAGCCTGATGATGCCAATGCATCTTATAGCATAGGCTATTTATTTCTGCAAACGGGGAAATTAGAAAGGGCTGAAGAAATGTTGCAGAAGTCCATAACATTAGGGAAAAATGATTATGGAAATATGAATTTAGGTCACGTTTATTTATCAAAAAAAAATGAAGCAGATGCTCTCGATTGTTACCAAAAGAGTTTGGCTGCTTTTTCGGACAAAGAGAAGTTTTGGGAGGGGATGAAAGAGGATTATCCATACCTGGAACAATATGGCATTTCGATAGATTATTATGACGAAGTGTTAGCCCGTATTGCTTAAATAGTTCCCATCTGAAAGCGATTTTCAATCTTTTACTTCAGTTACCGAACTTTTTTATCGTTTAAAACATCTCCTGACTGATATTTAAAATAATATTACTTACTTTGTATTTAAAAGTACTTTCAAATAATAAAATCCAAACTGTTTAGTTTTAATTAAATAATGAACACTTATTTTGTACATACCGATTCGATAGTAAGAAAGATCTGGGGTAAAGCCGATACCATCCTCTTTATTTTTGCCGGTGCTTCGGCGGAGTTCGCGTTGAACAAATCCGTCGACTGGCTTTATTTTACGGGGCGGCTACCAGCCGACCCGCTCGGCAGGCTATTTTCTACCGTTAGCTACGCGCGGCAAATCATTTTTTTGGAACGGGAAGCAGCATTGAAGTCAATTGATCAGATTACCGCCATACATAAAAGTGTAGAAGCCAGCCGGGGAACCCATATTCCCGATGAAGCATACCTTGATGTACTGTTCCTGCTCGTTGATTATTCCATCCTGGCATACGAATTATTGGAACAAAAGCTCACTGAAGCCGAAAAAGCAGAAGTTTTTGAAGTATTTTATCGCGTTGGCGAAAGGATGGAACTTGCGGGATTGCCTAAAAGCTACGACGATTACCAAATTATGCGCAGTAAACAGCTGGCGACCAACCTTTACCGAAGCAACTTTACCATTGATCTCTACCGTCAGTATAAAAAACACCTCGGCCTGATCAGGTACCTTGTTTTGAAACAGGCACAGGTTTTGGTAGTACCATCGCAGGTAAACAAGTCGCTTTCCCTGGGCAAGACACACTGGTTGCTGCCGGTAGTGTTTGTCTATAAAATATGCCGGGTTCTGCGGATGGAAAAAATATTAAAGATTGCCATTCTTCCGCCTGCATATGTTAACCAGGTAAGGGCGTTGGATGCGGCAAGGTACCAATGATAATGCAATACGTTTATTGCATGGCGTTACGATCGAATAATTTATACATCCGCCAAATCCAGGCCCAGCCCAAAAAGATCTTAAGGCGTGCCGGTAGCACGGTAAAATTTCGTGATCAATTATAAAATGACTGGTGTTAATTCTATACAACACTGGTCATTTTTTTATACCGGTAACAGCTAAGTCAGCCCGCTTTTTATTGTTCAATTAAGATTTTATCTTATTGAGTACCAGTTAATTTATTTTATCGAAACGATAAAATAAAATTTCTGGCTTGCACTTTGACCTCTACCGCGAAAATAAACACAAAAACATATTCTATGAAAACAACTTCTAATTCCAAAAACCTAAGATCATTATCACTTCTTCTATTTGCTTTTATGTTATGTGCTGTTTCATTTAGCTCATGCACAAAAGGAACAAGCAATGACTCTCTGTCGGCACATGTTCAAGTTACCAACTCTTCGGAAGGTTCGGTCCCTCAGGATTTTTACCTGGACAATAGCAAAGTCACTGGTTCTGCGGTAGCATACGCACAAAGCTCAGGCTATGTAACAACCGGCACGGGCGATCACCAGGCACAGTTCAAGAACTCCGGCACAGCCACAGTTAATACTTCATTTAGTTTATCGCTTGCTGCAGGCCAGTATTACAGTGTTTTTTATACCGATGGCAGTTCAAACACGACCGTACAGGATGACAGGACAGCCCCTCAATCAGGCAAGGCAAGGATCCGTTTTATTAATTTGAGTTCTGCAGTTTCATCAAATGTTGATTTTGCAGCCAATGGCGGAATCAAATTAGTATCAAACCTGGCTTACAAAGCTGCTTCTACCTATTATGATGTCGATCCGTCTACCGTTTTCACGCTTTATGCATCGGGTTCGGCAACGGTCCTGCTAAGTATACCTTCTTCTTTACAAGCTGGCCACATTTATACCATCTATGTTTCGGGGGCAACCGCTGCAACTGTTACATCTCATACCATTATGGAAAACTAAGCAATAGCAGATTTCAAAAATGATTGAATAAATGCCTGTTACTACTTTGTGGCAGGCATTTATCATTTTTAATTCCCGCAAACTTCATCCCAATGATAAACGTGCCAAAATGGTTTTATCTTTGCGCATGGAAATTCAGGAAACCGGGGGGCAGCAGCCCGAAGAGCAGGAGGTAGCTATTTATTCAAAATTGGCAATATTGCTGTTCTCATTATTCTTTTCTCCCCTGGTTGGCGGGATATTATTAACGCTCAATCTCCGTTCTGTTGGGAATAAAAAAGCAGGAAATATAGTACTCCTGTTTGCAATAGCCTATCTTTTTTTATCTAATGTCGTACTCAGTTATACCTTACAAAGACTTGGCATCCCGGCTAATGATCCTAATATCTTAAAAAATCCACAGGTAATTGTTTGTTCCCTTATTTTGAATATAATAGGAGGCGGGATAATTGCTGAATATTTCTTTAAAAAATACTTCCCCACTGATGATTACGAGCGTAAAAGCATATGGAAACCATTATTAATAACTATCATTATCGTAATTCCGCTTAGCATGCTGATCCACATTTGAATGCAAATAGTATCCTGTCCACAAAACCGTATGTACAGGATACTTTGGCAATTAAGATTTTTTTACAGGTTAACAGTTAAGCCAAAAGTGGTTTGTATTTCTTTGATCGGTTGCCTGGTTACGAGCCTGCCAACGGCTACCTGGCGGTTATCATTAGTAATATTGGGCCCTTGTGAATTAATATAAGCGCCATGGATACCCAGGCACCAGTTATCACTGAATTTCCAGCGCAAACCTACGTTGCCTGCATACCCAAACACAGTGGCAGTAGAACTGCGCTGGTAAAAGGTTTCCGTTTGCTCAGCTGACCCATTTAGTACAGTTGTGATTTCGGGCGTTGAGTAATTTTTTATTATCCCGGCAGATGCCCGCAGATCCAATATAAATTTGTGATATTCAAAGGAATACTGAGGGCCTAACAAAATATTCACATTATGATAACGGTTAACAGCCGTGACTGTTGACACATCAGAATGGAAAGAATTTGTATAACCTGTTGCTATGTTTAAGGCATCATTATAAGTTAGCTCACCATTGTCCTGGTAAGAGATAGTGGCACCGATGGCCAGATGCTTATAAAAGTAGAATGCACCGTCCAATCCAAAAGTAAGGCCTCTTTTGGCAAAGCCGGCACTGTTATTACTATAATCGCTTTTTGCGAAGTCGCCTTGCGGAACGGATGCCCCTCCAAAAAAACCAAGATAATTTTTAACCTGCGCATTAGCGCTAACGGTCATAAGAGTGATAAGTGCTATTGATAACAATGTAAAATTTCTTTTCATATTGTTGATATACAAGTTGTTGTTGTGGTTAATTACGGATTAATTGCTTACGAAGGTATAAGGGAGGCTGGTAAACTCTCCGCCCAAAATATTATCTACGGTGATTGACACCACGTTTCCTGAATTATCGTAAATCACGCTCCTCGAATAAAAGGAAAATGTGCCGGTAATCTGTTTTTTTACAGGATCGACGGCGGTAATGATAATGCTGCCCGAGCCGGGGCCAACTACACCATGCGGTAAAAAAACATAATTACCTGCCTGATTTTTTTGTTGGGTATTATATTGAATAGTCACTGTAGCAGCCGAATCAACGGTAAAAGTTCCCAGGGTAAAATCAGGGTTTGCATCTGTGCTATTTAAAGTGATAGTCATATTAACCTGTTTTTGATCTTTTGTGCCAATACAGTTAAAAACTTTGGTTTTGGTTGCCGAATTATAAGTGATAGTAGTACTTAAGGTATCCGGTGCCCAGGTATTGCCATTTATGGTGGCCTGGAAAGCTGCTGTTGTGTAGGCAACAGCTGTCACCGAAGTCTTTTTACAACTTTGCACTAAAAAAGCAGATGATAGTAGAAAAATGAGTAGTTTAAGTTTATTCATATTTTATAAAATTTACGCTGATAACGGGTTTTCTATTTATTAATTATACAGGTCACTGGTATTTTACACTTTTTAACAAAACGGAAATGTCTGCCGGTAACCGTGGCGCAAAATAACGAATAATTATATCATCAAAAGGCATGTAAATTCGATGGGAAGGCGGATAAAGCGATGAGTGACTGAGTGAAGTTAATTTGAAAAGATAGTGGATATTTTAGTTTTTGTTATTAAAGGCTTCTATTACCTTAAAAATACCCGGCATTCCTGTTTTTAACCACCCAGGTATATGACCTAATGGAATGGCACTTACAGCCTTTCCAAATTCCAGTTTACTAATTGGAATTATTAAATTTGAAGTATCTATGAGCTCAACAGAATCGAACATTGCAAAGTTTTTGTCAAGCATCTCCATATTACCAAAATAATTATTTTCTATGGCAAGGGGCGTAACGTGAAATCCGCCTTTCTTAACACGCATTTCTACTCTTTGGATAGATCTTGTTAGTGTATTTAATCCGCAAAAAA
>JANYAB010000244.1 GCA_025355225.1 Bacteroidota bacterium | reverse complement strand
TATATCCCCGAATAGATCAGCGTATTGTATGGGAAAGGGATATCAGGCCATTTGCAGTTTGCAGGCGATAATCCATGCGTTAAATAGTAGCCCGCCAGAAAATACATATTTGATTTTATATTTTCATCCCCCATATAAGCATATAATAACCGCCATGAGGAAATGGCCATCATAAACTGGTCGCCACCAATACCACGGGGATCATCAATATTTTTATTCCATACCTGGTGGTTCATATAATAGGGCAATCCGTTAATATCCCTGCGCATGTTAAACCAAAAATCCCATACAATATGCAGGTTATGGTCGTAGGCAATAGCAGGATCAGCATTATACCAGGGTGCGATATTGCCGTTTTCATCTGTTTGTATAGGATGATATACCAGCAATTCTGCTTGCTGTGCAATCAAATTATTTGTAACCGCAAAAAATAGCATTGCAAAAAAAAGTACTCTTTTGATCATATCATTTCAGGCATAGCTTTAATAACAAAGGCGTCCGGGCGCTTATGGGTGTGCTAAAGTTAATAACAATAATCTAACAGAGGCAGTATAAACAACAGGTATGGTTGATTGGAAAACAAGTATAAATCAATTTGATTAATTTCTCATTTTTAATCTATATTTATCCATCCCCTCCCAAAACCTAAAAATAATTCTTGAACCATTTATGAAAAAAGAACCAGTTATCGAAAACAGTATCAGCAGGCGGGCTTTTATAGCAAAAGCGTCGGTTGCTTCAGCATTTATGATCGTTCCGCGCTTTGTGCTGGGCGGCAAAGGTTTCACTGCACCAAGCGATCTGATCAACCTGGGATACATCGGTACGGGTAAACAAGCCATGGACCTGCAAAAATCTTTTTTGGATACCGGTGAGGTTAAAATAGTGGCTGCTGCGGACGTTTATGACGGCAAAGTGCAGCGCTTTGCCGCCAAGGTCAACGGTTGCGCTACACATGCGGATTTTCGGGACCTTTTGGCGCGAAAAGATATTGATGCCGTGGTTATTGCTACGCCTGATCACTGGCACTCGGTGATTGCTATATTGGCCGCAAGAGCCGGGAAGGACATTTATTGCGAAAAGCCTATGGCCCTAACTATCAAAGAGGGCCGGGCAATGGTAACCGAAACAAGAAAGCATAGGAGGGTTTTTCAAACCGGGTGTATGCAGCGCTCGTGGAAGGAGTTCAGACAGGCGGTTGAACTGGTACGCAACGGGTATATCGGTGATATAAAAACTATAAAAGTTAATGTTGGCCCCCCTCCCGTCCCCTATAACCTGCCTGCGGAAGAACTGCCAGCAGGTTTGAACTGGGATCTTTGGTTAGGACCTAATTCGCCGCAAAACTATAATCATATTCTTGCTCCCATGTTAAATGATGATTCATGGGCAAACTGGCGCAAGTTTAAAGAATTTGGCGGCGGCGGGATGACCGATTGGGGGGCGCACATGTATGATATTGCCCAATGGGGAGTTGATATGGACGGCAGTGGTCCGGTAATGATAACACCGCCTGATACTGACCATCCGTTTTTAACATACCAATATGCCAACGGTATCACCATGACACATGAGCCAACGCCCGGCGACAATTTTGTGAATTTTATTGGCACCAAAGGAAATATTTGGGTAGCAAGAGGGAAACTGATAACCGCACCTGACGCGTCATTAGCCGATAAAGTAATTGGTCCTAATGAGAAACATGTTTATAATAGCCAAAACCATTATAAAGACTTTTTGCAAGCCATTCGGAAACGCACTAAACCTGTGGCAGATGTAGAGATCGGGCATCGTACCGCAAGCGTTTGTAATTTGGGCAATATTGCGTATGAGCTTAAACGGCCTTTGCACTGGAACCCTAAAACAGAGGAATTCAGCAATGATGAGGAGGCTAATAAGTTGAGAGGAAGAGAAATGAGGAAGGAATGGGTGGTGTAAGCCCCACCCAACCCGCCCCGGTAGGGAGGGCTTTTTTAAAAAAAACAAATCAAAAAGTCTCCCCTACCGGGGGAGATTTAGAGGGGGCTACTAAACCCAACCAACCGGTGCAATTTTCCCGGGTCGTAAATATGGCCTTGTTTTATGACAGTGGTTACATTGCGGATATCCCTTATGTTTTTTAGGGGATCGCCGTCGACAATGATAATATCCGCCTGTTTGCCTTCCTCAATCGATCCGTTGCTTTTATCCAGGTTCATCACCTTTGCTGGCGTGATGGTGGCGGTTTGAATGGCGTCCGCCGGGGTAAGTCCAGCCTGCACATACAGTTCCAGTTCGCGGGCCACGCTAAAACCAGGGAAACCCTGGTCTGTTCCCGCTACAATGGTTACACCCGCGTCATGTAGTTTCTTTACTATCATTACCATGCTCTCGTATAGTGGTTTAAACTTTCTCGCACCAGCTGTATCCTGCCCGGTATTTTTTAATAAAGCCTGCAATGGTAAAGGCAGGGCATAAAATGCAGGCTCCATAGTGGTAATATCGTCTTTTACAGAGCGGAAACTCATCTCGAAAACACCTATTGTGGGGTCGATCACTACATTGTGCTGCTTGATAAAATTGATTGCTTTTATGCTCATCGTATCGTCGAAGTTTATGGAACGGTCTTTATTTCGTTTCATAATTGAGTAGACATATTGTACGTGGTTCACCTGGTCCATACCTGAGTCAACCCCTTGCTGCAAAGTCATACCAAAAGGAATATGACCGGTAACAGTTAAGTTCAAACGGTGAGCTTCATCACAAATAGCTTTAACAATGGCAGGTTTTACCGAGCTGTAAATTTTGATCTGCGCGAAGCCGTTATCTTTATATCGATCAACAGCTTTTATTGCCTCTTCCTTGGTGTCGGCCTGGATAATGCCAAGGGCGAAAGCCCCTTTGCCATCAATAATACCAGCTTTTAGTATCACTGGCCCTACACCCCTACCCTGGTCGATAGCATCCTTGATGGCATTAATAAAGCTGAACTCATTACCGCAATCGCGCACGGTGGTCACCCCGGCTGCCAGGTAAGCGGGGCCCCATTCGGCTTGTTCAAAGTGGGCATGCATATCCCATAAACCAGGCAGCAGCATTTTGCCTTTGGCGTCAATTATCTTCGCTCCAGAGGGGATCTTCACTTCGCCATTTTTTCCTATTTTTTTAATGATCCCGTTTTCGATCAGTACCACAGCATTGGGTATTGTCTTCTCGTTTACCACATCCACAACTGTTCCGCCCTGGATAGCTATCAATTTATCATCAACAGTTTTTATCGAGGCCGACTTCGTAAACAAGCGCATG
>JANYAB010000215.1 GCA_025355225.1 Bacteroidota bacterium | reverse complement strand
CATTATTAATTGCTTTTTCCCAGCTCAGGGCGCAGGGTATAACGCCAGTTGCTGCAGTAAATAATGTGGTAACAGCTTACTATGGTGTTAAAAACGCTTTGACGGTTGATAATAACGCTGTAGCCCAAGGCAAAGCCAAAGAATTATTTGCAGCCATCAACGCTGTTCCGATGGATAAACTAATGCCTGATCAGCACAAAATATGGATGAATTATACCGATAAACTGCAGTATGACAGCAGGCATATCAGCGAAAGTTCGGCTATAGAGCATCAGCGGGAGCATTTTACCAGTTTATCGAAAAACCTGTACGAGGTTTTAAAAGGAATGAAACTGAATAGTACAGTGATTTATGAACAGTATTGTCCGATGAAAAAGGCTACCTGGTTAAGTGAAACAACTGCCATCAAAAATCCATATTATGGTAAACAAATGCCCACTTGCGGAAAAACCACTGAGACATTAACGGCAGCTATTCGGTAACTTATACCGTTGCAATAATTGCCCGTACCCGACTTTATAATGAAAGCTTTCTTTTTAATTATCACGGGTCTGTTTTTGTCCTTGTTTGCATTTGGGCAGCATGGGGATATGCCCATGAAAAGCAGTCCGTCCGCAAAAAACCTTCCGTTTTATTCCAAAATTGGTAAACGGGCTATATATCATTTATATATTAACGATACCACTGTTAACTATACCGGCAGGTCGAGGTCTGCCATGGCCATTAATGGTTTGATACCTGCGCCAACTCTGGAGTTTACCGAGGGTGATACCGCAGAAATTTACGTTCATAATCAAATGATGATGCCGACCTCCATCCATTGGCATGGGTTGATCCTCCCTAACCGCTACGATGGCGTTTCCTATTTGACAACTGCTCCGATTAAACCTGGTGAAACTCATTTCTATAAATTCCCACTTGTTCAACATGGTACTTACTGGTACCATTCACATACCATGACGCAGCAGCAAAGCGGTATGTACGGTGCTTTCATCATTCATAAAAAACAGGAGACTCCTAAAAAAGAATACACTTTATTACTAAGCGACTGGACTGATGAAAACCCGGAGCAGGTAGAGCGTTCGCTGCATAATCAAACCGATTGGTATGCTATAAAAAAAGGCAGCACACAGAATTATGCACAGGCAATCCGCGAAGACTATTTTACCACCAAGCTAACCAATGAATGGAAAAGAATGGTAGCAATGGATGTGAGCGATGTTTATTATGACCGTTTTTTCAGTAATGGTCAACCTGAACGGCAAGCGCCATCCTATAAAGCCGGTGACCAGGTAAGGCTGCATATTGTTAATGGCAGTTCATCAACCTATTTCTGGCTCAGCTATGCGGGCGGTAAAATTACCGTGGTAGCCAACGATGGCGAAGATGCAGAGTCTGTGACTGTTGACAGGCTCATCATCGCCGTGGCCGAAACTTATGATGTGCTGGTAACCATCCCAAAAGATGGTAACTATGAATTTCTCGCGACAGCAGAAGATCGTACAAAATCCACTTCACTTTGGTTAGGCAGTGGAAAAAAAGTGAAAGCCGTTCCGTTAGCCAAACTCAAATACTTCGAGGGTATGAAGATGATGAACAGCATGATGGCGATGAACGGCAACATGAAAAAGATGGATGGTATGGAAATGAGCAGCCAAACCATGGATATGAATAATGTGATGTACCCGGAAATAACTGGTGATGCCGCAACTTCTAAAAAGCAACCCAATTCAATATCACAAAAGAAAGATGTAATGGCCGGGATGGATATGAGTAATAAACCGGATACCGGCCTTGTGACGCTTAATTACGGTATGTTAAAATCCACCAAGCGTACCACCTTACCCCTGGGGCCGGTTAAATTATTAAGATTCGACCTTACCGGGAATATGAACCGTTATGTTTGGACCATCAATAATAAAACGGTTTCTGAATCAGAGAAGATACTGATCAGGAAGGGTGAGAACGTAAGGATCATATTGTACAACAATACCATGATGCGGCATCCTATGCATTTGCACGGGCACTATTTTAGGCTATTGAATGGCCAGGGAGATTTTGCACCTTTAAAAAATACCCTGGATATTATGCCGATGGAAACTGATACCATCGAATTTGCTGCCACTGCAAGCGGAGATTGGTTCTTTCATTGCCATATTCTGTATCATATGATGAGTGGCATGGGAAGGATATTTAGTTACGAAAATTCACCTGCAAACCCGGAGATAATTGATCCTGCAAATTCAATCAAAAGGATTTATGCCGATGACCGTAGATTTTATCCAATGGCGAAAATAGGATTGGAAACCAATGGCAGCGATGTTAATGTAAGCTTTGCTAATACCCGCTGGAAATTGCAGGAATTATGGCACCTGGGCTTAAATGACCGTAAGGGATACGAGAGTGAAACAATGATAGGCCGCTATTTTGGGCAGATGCAATGGTTGTATGCCTATGCCGGTTTTGATTATCACTACAAAGTTGGCCAGCCTGAACATAATCTTTTTGGGCAAATCAGTGATAAAAATAACCGGCATACTGTTGTGGCAGGCCTGGCTTATACCTTACCCATGTTGGCCGTTGCTGATATGAGGATCGATGGAAATGGAAAATTGAGGTTTCAGTTAGGCAGGGATGATATACCGGTTACCGATCGTTTGAGGTTTAGTTTGATGGGTAACACGGATAAGGAATATACCGCGGGGCTCAGGTACATCGTTACCAAATATTTTTCCGTATCCAGTCACTATGATAGCGATATGGGGTTAGGTGCGGGGTTAACATTAACTTATTAGGTTAAAACAATCGAAGCTATGAAACATCAGCATCATTCTGAAATGCCGGCTACTGATTATTCAAAAATGGACCACAGCAAAATGCAGTACGGAACCAACCCATCTATGGGCCATGCCGGGCATAACCACCATGCCATGATGATTGCTGATTTTAAAAAGCGCTTTTATGTGGTGCTGATACTCACCATTCCCGTTATGTTGTTGTCGGCCATGATACAGCAGTTCATGGGTGTAAACTGGCAGTTTACAGGTTCATCCTATATTTTGTTTGCCTTATCAACGGTTGTATTTATATATGGCGGGTGGCCTTTCTTAACCGGATTGGTTGATGAAGTGAAATCTAAAAACCCCGGAATGATGTTTCTGATCGGTTTTGCTATAACAGTTGCTTATAGTTATAGTGTGGCCATTGTATTTGGTTTAAAGGGTATGGATTTTTTCTGGGAGCTGGATACGCTAATTCTTATTATGCTTTTAGGGCATTGGATAGAGATGAAATCAGTTGCAGGTGCTTCAAGGGAATTAGAGTTATTGGTGGAGTTAATGCCGGATGATGCCCACCTGGTTGTAGGTGATCAGGTTCGCGATGTAAAGACCGACACCCTGAAAGAAAGTGATATTATTTTGGTAAAACCCGGCGAAAAAGTTGCAGCCGATGGAACAATATTAGACGGGGAAAGCTACCTGAATGAAAGTATGCTTACCGGCGAATCTAAGCCGGTAAAGAAAGTAAGGGGCGATAAAGTGATTGCAGGTTCTATTAACGGCAACGGCTCGTTCAAAGTCATGGTATCGCACGCTGCCAAAGACTCTTATCTTTCGCAAGTAGTAAAGTTGGTTGATGACGCACAAAAGTCAAAATCTAAAACTCAATTGCTGGCAGATACCGCTGCAAGATGGTTGACTATCATTGCGTTGCTTACAGGAATCACCACGTTTTTATATTGGTATTTAACAGGGCAAACCTTAGCATTTGCTATGGAGAGAATGGTAACCGTAATTGTGATCTGCTGCCCTCATGCACTGGGGTTAGCTGTACCATTGGTGGTGGCCAAATCGACTGCTTTATCTGCAAAGCATGGTTTGCTGATCAAAAATAGGAATGCATTTGAAAATTCAAGGAAGATCACCACAGTTGTCTTCGACAAAACAGGAACGTTAACCGTAGGAAAATTTGAGGTTTCGAAAATAATCCCGCTAAACAAAAACTTTAAGGAAAGCGGGATTATCCGTCCGTCCGCAGCATTAGAACAGAACTCCGAACACCCTATCGCTACAGGTATCCTGCAAAAAGCAAAAGATTTAAAGATCACTATTCCTGCAGCGGTAAATTTTAAGGCTATCACAGGCCAGGGAGTTGAAGCCACTGTAGAAGGTAAAAAGATATTGATCGTTAGCCCTGGTTATTTAAAGGAAAACAAGATTCCGGTTCCGGATGGATTTGCGGCCAACGATACGGAAACGGTTGTGTTTGTGATCGTTGATAAGCAACTGGCGGGCTACATCGCTTTATCAGATGAGATCAGGCCGGAATCGGCAGAAGCCATTAATACTTTAAAACAAGAAAATATTAAATCCGTATTGCTTACAGGGGATAACAGCAAAGTGGCCGCAAGTGTAAGTAAAACATTAGGCATGGATAGTTTTTTTGCCGAAGTATTGCCTCATCAAAAGTTAGAAAAAATAAAGGAGCTGCAGAAAAAGGGCGAGTTCGTGGCTATGACAGGTGACGGTGTAAACGATGCGCCTGCGTTAGCCCAGGCAGATATCGGGATTGCCGTAGGGTCGGGAAGCGATATAGCTGCTGAAACTGCCGGTATTGTCCTGGTCAACAGCAATCCTAAAGACATAGTCAGTTTAATTCTATTTGGCAAAGCTACTTATCGGAAAATGGTACAAAACCTGGTATGGGCCACCGGCTACAATATTGTTGCCTTGCCTTTGGCCGCGGGTGTGCTTTATAACCAGGGCATTGTATTAAGCCCCGCTGTTGGTGCCGTATTAATGACCGTTAGTACAGTTGTTGTTGCTATTAATGCAAGTTTTTTGAAAGTTACCGGTAAAGGCTAAAATTTCTTCTAAAGTGATCGAGATCATTTTTACATTGGGGCATTGTCATAGTCTGGTATCGGTATTCGGGGTATTTTTGATTT
>JANYAB010000183.1 GCA_025355225.1 Bacteroidota bacterium | reverse complement strand
CATTATTAGTAGCTTTGTTTATTATTACTTTCAACTTTGCAGTTGTGATGGTAACCCGGTATTTGTTTTCTGAAACCTTAAAAGACGGAAAACTCCATTTTGCATTTACAACTAGTGAGGGCTTGTTGACAAAGCCTTTGAAAACTGTATATTTTACTTCGATTATATCATCCCGGCAAACAATAACCTTCATCAAACCTTTATCTAATGTAAATAAAAGACCGTCAGCTCCTTTTTTATAAGAAATGACAGACGCCTTTGCGATAGGGATATTTATAAAGACTAAAGAGACGGCTAATAGTATTAACAGGGCATACTTCGCCCTCGGTTTTACATTCAGCATAATCCGGGTTTACAACGGTTTGTTAATTAATTGGTCCAATTATCCATTTTCGCAATGCGCAAAGGGTAAACAATAAAGCGGGGAACATTTAAAAGCGAAGCAATCAGGACTTTTGTTACGGTACCAATTTAACCATCAATATTTTCTAAACAATCTCAGTTTATTAGTTCGAGGGTAAAATTATAGAAGTGGGAATTGAATGAACGGGCACAAATGTTATTAAATAGAGTGCAGAATGTTAAGTTTGCTGAAAAAATGCTCGAGTTTGTCGAAACGATGGTAACTAAGTCGCCTAAACCGTCATTCGGGCCTTGATCGTTTTCAATCAAGATGCTTACTTCGTTGACCAGCCTCGAGTTCTGCCTTCGTTGTCGATCTTCAGATCTGCATCAAAGGCATTTATAAATTAAAATACTGCCTCAATGCGTATTTACAAGATGTTTAGGCACCAATAAGGTTGTATCACCTGGCTGAGCTAGCAAAATACTTTTTTCGTCAAGCGCGTTTTTTAGCTTTTTGTCACCAATCGTATCCAAAAGTTCATTTTTTAAATAGAATAATCGAACCCCATTACGAGGATGGTGCCATTTGATTATTTTACAACTGCAGGCGGCGTTTTGCGGCGTATTTATAATTTCCTCTATCCGGCCACCCTTACCTTGTTTTATGAAAAGCTCCCGTATACCGATGATCCTGTTTTTTTTCCCCTGGTCAAAACTCCAGGAGGCGGATATCACGTATACGTAGCGTTTGCCTTCGTCTAAGCGCATCAATGATAATTTGGGCGATTCAATGCTATCCCGGCCGTTAACAACGTGCGAGTGAATGGAAACCAGCCAGGGTGCTTCAAACTGCATAAAGCCTTCATGTTCAAAGTTAGATCCGTACCGGGTGAACTTGAAATAACCATCCTGGTATTTCACATCCATAATATTAGAAACAATTTTATGAAATCGCCCGGCATCGTAAGTGCGCGCCTGCGGTGATCCTGTGTAACATAGCCAGATTCCCTCCAGGCTGTCGATCTCGGCACTTGAAGGCTGGTAAGGCAAAATGCTTAAATCGCGAATTAGCTTATGTTCCTTTGAATTCTCTTTGGCCCAAAGAACTCCCACAACAAGCAAGATAGCACTAAGAAGAATCACGATTGCCCGGTAGGTGTTGATCCTTTTTGAAACCAAGGATGCAGCGCCATTATTGATCAGAATATTTCCATTGGGCCTTGCGCCAGCTGTTTGCGCGTCCAGCAGTTCTTTATCAACAGGATGTTGTGAGAAACCCTTTCTTCCCTGTCCATACAAATAAATATAACAGGCATCAACGAGGAACTGACGGGGGTTGGATACGATCCCATTAATAGCGTCTTTTATCTGACCGCCGGTTATGTCATATTTGCGGAAGGGGTAAACTGCGGCCGCATTGTTTTCACCCGGGGGGTAATGATTATGGAAAAGTGTTTCACTGGTATCGGGAAGACGGTTACTGATCTCGCTTAACATGCGCGCCAGGTCTTCATAATTCCTTCTGTTAGTATTTCGCTTAATATCTTGGCCGGTTTCTGCCTCGTATTTCAGAACTACCTTTGTCAGCAAGTATACAATTTCGTCCTTCCCCGTTTTGAGCTTCATATGATTTTTAGGCATTTCAGGTTTGCTCCCGGTTTCGGAAACGTTTCGGAAATCAAGCAATAAATTTATATACAATTCAGCAATTTAAAAAAAGATGAAATTGAAGATGTAAATATAGATTTGTCATTCCTGATAAAACCAATTATTATGAAAAGAAAAACAACACTGCTGTTAATGGCAGCCATCTGCTTTTTAAATTTAACGGCTCTTTGCCAAAGTGACGCTCCTATAAAAGCCGGTGAAGGTATAGCGGTTACCTCTACTGATAACGGGAAGGTCAGGGGCTATATTCATAACGGAATTTTTACCTTTAAAGGAATTCCCTATGCGGAAGCTGACCGGTTCACGGCTCCTCACAAACCTAAACCCTGGAATGACGAGCGGAGCTCGATGAGTTATGGCCCGGTTTGCCCGACCGATCCGACTACGACAGTGAACGATGCGTTTGAATTTGCTTTTAACCACGATCTGGGATATGCCAACGAGCATTGCCAGACATTGAATGTATGGACACAAAAATTAAACGATGGTAAGAAACGCCCGGTGATGGTGTGGCTGCATGGCGGCGGCTTTACTGCCGGCTCGTCCATTGAACTCCCATCCTATGACGGGGAGAACCTGGCTAAGAAAGGGGACGTAGTACTTGTGTCGATAAATCACCGGCTGAATGTCCTGGGTTTCCTCGATCTTTCTGCTTATGGCGATAAATACAAAAACTCGGGTAACGCAGGCCTGGCTGATATCGTTGCGGCCTTGCAATGGGTAAAAGACAACATCGCGCAATTCGGCGGCGACCCAGATAACGTCACGATATTCGGGCAGTCCGGTGGCGGTGGAAAGGTGACCTGTATGATGAATACACCCAAGGCGAAGGGGCTTTTTAAGAAAGCCATTGTTGAAAGCGGCAGTTATATCACTTCTTTTACGGACAAATCGATCTCGCAACGTGTGGCAACGGCACTGCTCGATGAGTTGCATTTGCAGGCTTTCCAGGTCGATTCCCTGCAAAAAATACCTTATGAAAAGTTGAATGCTGCCGGCAATAAAGCGCTGAGAAAAGTAGGAGCTGAGTTGAGGAAAGAAGGTAAACCAGCGAATGTTGGCTGGAATGCGGTGCTGGATGGCGATATGTTCCCTGATCAGCCGACTGATCCCGCCGCCATGGAACTTTCCAGGAATATTCCGCTGCTGGTCGGTACGACCAAGAATGAGTTTGCGGCATTTGCACCGACGCCGAAAGGTCAGACGATGGACGATATGAAAACCGTTTTACAGAAAAAATATGGCGAACAGACAGTCGCTTATATTGCAGCAGTGAAGCAGACTTACCCAAATACCAGCAAGCCTTTTGAATACAATGATATCGAATTCGGTTTTCGTTCATTAGCCATCAAACAAGCCGATCAAAAATCCGGATTAATCGGTGCGGCACCTGTTTACATGTACCTGTTTACCTGGCAGTCCCCGGTTAATGATGGCAGATACAAAGCTATGCACTGTATGGATATTGCTTTCCAGTTTGATAATATCCGGCGCTGCGAGGAAATGACCGGCGGCGGCAAGGAGGCCTATTTGCTGGCCTCGAAAATAAGTAGCGCCTGGATCAGTTTTGCCCGGAGTGGTAACCCCAACACACCCGGTTTGCCAAAATGGCCCGCCTATACGTCTGCAAACGGGGCGACAATGATCCTGGATAACAAATGTGAAGTGCGTAATCATCCAGATGCCGAATTGCTGAAAATAGCCTGCGCTCCCAAAAAACAATAACTGCTAAATGAAGTATCCCCGCCTTTTTATTTTGAGCCTGTTTGCGGCATGGTTGTTTTGTACCCAAGCGATGGCGAAAATTGTTCGGATCGCCGTCACCAGAACCGAGGCCTACAACGGCGGCAGACTTTACGGCAATGCCGGAGAGTATGAGCGCCTATATGGTACAGCCTACGGCGAGGTTGATCCAAATAACCCATTGAACGTTGGCATACAGGACATTCAATTAGCGCCCAGGAATGCCAAAGGCATGGTGGAATACACCTCGGAGTTTATCATTTTAAGACCCAAGGATATCAGCAAATGCAATGGCATCCTGTTCCTCAGTTTACCCAACCGCGGCAACGCATTTCCGGCCGATTCATCCTTGTTGAAAAGAGGCTACATCTATTTATGGGCCGCCTGGCAGGGCGATGTGCTCGCCGGAAATAATCGTTTATTCATGCATGTGCCTGTTGCTACAGACCACGGTAAAATAATTACCGGCACGGTCAGGGCCGAATATGAGCTGAACGATCCCGCCAAAAGTTTGCCGTTGAACAGCGGTTATTTTAATGGCCTTACCCATCATACCTATGAGACCGTCAGCCTGAATAATTCGACGGCGGTATTGACCAAAAGGGTTCACGAGGCCGATCCTAAAATACCCGTCGGTCATAGCGATTGGGCATTTGCTGATTGCACCAAGGTTGATTTCCCCGGCACGCCAAGCGCCGCGATGATCTCGATCAAAGGCGGGTTTGAAACCGATTATATTTATGAGCTGATCTATACGGCCAAAGACCCGTTGGTGCTGGGACTTGGTTTCGCAGCCATCAGGGACATGGCTTCATTTTTGAAACATCAAAGGAAGGACAACGCAGGTAACCCAAATCCGTTGGTAATTGGTGGCGGAACTAACCCTGTCAAAGCAGCCATCATGCAGGGCGTATCCCAATGCGGCAATTTTACCCGCACTTTTTTGCAGTTAGGCTTTAATGAGGATGAAGACCATCAGATCGTTTTCGAAGGTGTGAATGACCACATCGGTACGAGGCGCATTTCCTTAAACATCCGATTTGGCAGGCCGGGCGGTGGCGGCAGCCAGCACGAAGATCACCTGTTCCCAAGCAACGAGCCGCCTTTTACCTGGGATAAAACCTACGAACCGATATCAGGTACGAGGGGCGGCATACTGGATAAATGTTTGCAAACCAATACCTGCCCTAAGATCATGCAGACCTTCAGTTCCACCGAATATTGGCAATACCGTGCCTCGCTGCGCACTACGGATTCGTATAGTAAAAAAGATATACCGATACCGCCTCAGGTGCGTATCTACCTGTTTAACAGCACCCAGCATTCCCCTTTTGGCGTAGCCGATAAAGTGAGCGGCTTCAACACGAATTACAATAACTACGGACCTTATTTGCGGAATCTCGTCGTCAACCTGGAAAAATGGGTTTTGGAGGATAAAGCCCCGCCGCAAAGCAAGTACCCGCGTATAGATGATCATACATTAGTGAAATCAGACAAGCAATCCATTGGCTGGAAAGATATTCCGGGCGTGCCATTCAGCGGCAAGGTAAGCGACGGCCCGCTGCTTGACTTCGGCCCTGGTTATAAAGCCGGCCTGGTTACAGGGGTATTGCGTGAGCCGCCGGTAGTGCTTAAAGGCAAATATTATAATGTGCGCATACCGAAAGTAGATGCCGACGATAATGAACTCGGCGGGATACGTGAAGTCACTCTTCGCGCACCATTGGGAACCTACACCGGCTGGAGCTTAAGAAAACCCGGCTATAGCGACGGCGATCTTAATGCGCTGAATGGCATGTTTATCCCTTTCAAAAAAACCAAGGAAGAACGCGCCGCAGCGGGCGACCCACGGCTATCCCTTGAGGAACGCTATAACGACCATGCCGGCTATGTGTCGCAGGTGACCAAGGCAGCGAACGATATGGTGAGCGAGGGGTATTTGCTGCCCGAAGATGCCCAAAACATCATCACCGAAGCCGATAAAAGCAACGTATTAAAATAAGACAAACTAAAAATATCAATGATGAGAAAACTCTGCCATATTTTTGCCCTCGCCATGCTTTGCAGCACCTTATGTTATGCTTCAAAGGTGGACACTGTTCATATTGCCAGCGCCGCCATGAATAAAACCTACAAGGCTGCGATTGTATTCCCGGATGCCTATACAAAAAGCAAAAAGGATTTCCCTGTGCTCTATCTGCTACATGGCGGGTTTGGGCACTTTAATGACTGGCTGCTCAAAACACCCGACAAGATGCTGGTGCGCAACCTGGCTGACCAATACAATATCATTATCGTTATGCCGGAAGGGGAAATATTCAGCTATTATATCGATAGCCCCGTTGACCCCGGCAGCAAATTTGAAACCTATATTATTAAAGAAGTCATTCCTTTTATCGACGGCAAATACCGCACGGTGAAGGACAAAAAAGGACGGGTAATCACCGGCTTATCGATGGGCGGTTATGGATCGCTTTACCTTTCTACGCTCCACCCCGAATTATTTGCGGCGGCTGGGAGCATGAGCGGCGCACTCGACCCGAACATGACCACCTGGAACCTGAGTCCGGAGCGGTTTAATGGTCTTACCAAACAACTGGATAAAATAATGGGGCCGATGACGCCGGACAGTTACCTGCCTTATTCCGTGGTCAATATGGCTGATCAGATCAGGAAAAACGGATTGCCTATTGTCATGGATATCGGGGTGGAAGATTTTCTCCTTGAACCCAACCGCGAACTGCACAGGCGCCTGGTTTATAACCATACCCTGCATGATTATACAGAACGACCGGGCGGCCATACCTGGGAATTCTGGCAAGACGCCTTGCCGTACCAGGTTTTGTATTTTAGTAAACGTTTAAAGGCCAACGGCGTAATGCTCTAATCGATGTTGTCACTGCTTGGCTTTTTAACCATCTGCGTCTTTTTAGGATTGATCCTAACCAAGCGCTTGTCGGTATTGCTGTCACTGATCCTGGTACCGGTCCTATTTGCATTGATCGGTGGCTTTGGCACGAAGGAGATAGGCGAAATGGTGTTGGGCGGTATCAAGCAGGTGGCCCCCACCGGCATCTTGCTCATCTTCGCTGTGTTATATTTTAGCCTGATGATAGATACCGGGTTATTTGACCCGGTAATCAGGGGCATTATTAACCTTGCCAAAGGCGACCCGCTGAAAATTACCTTGGGCACCGCTATTTTGGCCATGCTGGTCCACCTAGATGGAGACGGTACCGCAACTTTTATGATCACCATCACCGCCTTGTTCCCGATTTACAAAAGATTGGGGATGAAAAAACTGATACTGCCCTGCATTGTCGCGCTCAGTGTGGGAGTAATGCACCTGGTGCCCTGGTCGGGCACAGTCGCAAGAGCCCTGAATGTGATGAAGACAGATCCGGCGCACCTGATCATTCCCATCCTGCCGTCTATGGTCGGCGGAATACTTTGGGTGTTATTCGTGGCCTTCTGGCTTGGCAAAAAAGAGCGTAAAAGATTGGGTGTTGTTCACCTGGATTATGACCATCACCAGGAACTTTCTGATGACCAAAAAGAAAGCCGCAGGCCTGTATTATTCTGGTTCAACGCTGTTCTGACCATTGTTCTGATCGCCGCGCTTATTTTGTCACTGGCCCCGCCATCGGCTTTATTCATCATCGGTTTTGCGGTCGCGATACTGGTCAATTACCCATCCCAGGCCGAACAAAGAAAGAGAATTCAGGCACATGCGGCCACCGTATTTTCGGTTTCTATTATAGTTTTCGCGGCGGGGGTATTTTCCGGTATCCTTACGGGAACAAAGATGATCGATGCCATGGCTTTATCGATGGTTTCCATCATTCCTAAGGAGCACGCGGGTTACCTGCCGGCATTGGTTGGCGTTACCAGCATGCCCTTGAGTTTGGTTTTTACACCGGATGCTTATTACTTCGGGGTGATCCCGGTTTTAAAAACAGCCGCTACCCATTACGGATTAAATTCAATAGAAATAGGGCGGGCAGCTATTTTAGGGCAAATGACGACCGGTTTTCCACTAAGCCCCTTGACCGCCTCAACTTTTGTTTTGGTAGGGTTATCCGAAGTGGAATTGGCGGATCACCAGAAATTCACTTTCAAGTGGGCGTTCGGTACGACGCTGGTGATGACTTTTATAGCAATACTAACCGGAGCAATAAGTATATAAATGAAGGAGAAAGATAAAGTCCGTATTGGTTGTGGTGCAGGTTTTTCGGGAGACCGGCTCGAACCCGCGGTTATCTTAGCCGAAAAGGGTGATCTTGATTACCTGGTGCTGGAGTGTCTGGCAGAACGTACGATCGCGTTAGCTCAAAAAAGAAAAGCAGCAGACCCCGCGCAAGGTTACGACACACTGCTGGAGCGACGCATAGAACTGTTGTTGCCATTGCTCAAAAAAAATAGAATTCGTCTCATCACCAATATGGGTGCGGCAAACCCAATCGCGGCAGCGGATAAAATTATCGAAATAGCAAAAAGACAAGGTATCTCCATCAAGGTAGCCGCAGTTACCGGCGACGATGTTTTGGAGCAAATCAGCGGTAATGAGGTCGCCATGGAGACGGGAAATCCTATTTCGATGTCCGGGCAAGTCGTTTCAGCGAATGCTTATTTAGGCGCGGATGCCATTTTACCGGGGCTGGAAACCGGCGCCGATATCATTATCACCGGGCGTGTTGCCGATCCGTCATTATTTGTTGCTCCGCTGTTATATGAGTTTGGCTGGTCGCCTGACGATGCCGATATCATCGCCAAAGGAACGGTGATCGGGCACCTGATGGAGTGTGCCGGACAGATAACAGGCGGTTATTTTGCTGACCCGGTTAAAAAGCCAATCGGGAATATGAGCATTTTGGGGCATCCTTTTGCAGATGTTTACCCGGATGGTAGCGCAACCATGAGCAAAGTGGTCGGGACAGGGGGCAATATAACCTTAGCAACTGCTAAAGAACAACTGTTGTATGAGGTAACAAATCCTCATCAATACCTGACGCCCGACGTATCAGCGGATTTCACCACGGTGTATTTAAAACAGGATGGAAAAGATCGTATTAAAGTAACGGGTGGCAACGGCAGCAAAAAGCCGGCTACATTAAAGGTTAGTATCGGATATAAAGCAGGATTTACGGGGGAAGGTGAAATTACTTACGCGGGTGCAAATGCTTTGGAAAGAGCGCAGTTAGCGGGTGAAATTATTCAGCAACGATTAAATAGGCAATTTCTTGCTTTAAGAATCGACTATATCGGCCATACTTCGGTTCATCCGTCTTCGCTGGCAAATGGGTATCAACCTTATGAAGTACGTTTGCGGGTCGCCAGCAAAGCGGCAACTGCCGATGAAGCAGCTATCATAGGTGAAGAAGTGGAAGCGCTTTACACCAATGGCCCGGCGGGTGGCGGCGGAGTGCGAAAATATGTAAATGAGGTCATCGGCATCGTATCGATTCTGATCGACAGGAATAAAACACAGTCATCGGTAATAGTCAAAACTTATGAGTATCAAACTTTATGATATAGCGCACAGCCGTGCAGGAGATAAAGGCAATACGCTTATTTTATCGCTGATCCCGTATGAAGAAAAGGATTATGAGCTGCTATGCAATTCGGTGACTGCGGACAAAGTGAAGGAGCATTTCAAAGATATCATACATGGTGGAATTATCAGGTATGAGCTACCAAATATTTCCGCCCTGCAGTTTGTATGCCAGCAGGCTTTGGCGGGCGGGGTCACCACTTCTTTAGTAATGGATACCCATGGCAAAACTTTAAGCTATGCTTTGCTGGAGATGGACCTGAAATTGCCCAAAACTACCTGATATTGAATTATACTAATTCTATTATTATATTACTTTATATATATAGCATGATGAAAAATAAAATCACCACCTGTTTAGTAATCGACCTTACCGAATATTTCAAATATTATCTGCCGTCTGAACTCATTTTTATTGAAACGCGCAGTGATCAAAACAGCTAAGCCCGGTAGACCTTAAACCTAGCCGTAAGCACAGCATTTTCGCGAATATCTATACTATGCACAGCAGCTTGCCGAATATTACTGTTTTTCTGCAGGACCAACTCTACTGCCGGAAATGGTTACCAGTTTATTTTTAATAAAGTGACACCTTGTCTTTCCAAATCAAAATTAATTATCGCTACCCCGTTTTCTGGCGTAATATATTTTGGAGAAGAAATCTCCTTCAACTGGCCCGCCGCCTCCAAAATTTTGTATTCATCTGCTGTCGGTTCTTTCGGCGATCCCATCTTTTTCCACGCCGTGTAAGCATTGCTATGCTCCTGATCAATTACATATTGCGTCAACAATACCCGTTGCTGCGGAAGTCCTTTTACAGTAAGAGAAATAGTTGCCGGCGCAACATTGATATCATTTTTATCATGATAGTTCCAAACCATTACCGCAGCAGCACTTGTACTTTTGATGGCTAATGCGTTTATGTCCGGCTCTTTTCCCCTTACACTGGAGTCGCGGATAGTCAAATAGTTTTGCTTTGAAGCAGACGTGACGGCCACTCTGCTGCCTTGCATCATGCCCAGCATCCTGAATACATTCAAAACAGGTTTATCAATGCCATTGGTGGCCAGGTCTCTGAAGCCCCTGAAATAAGGCTGATCTTCAAATTCAAACGCCCAGGTTACTGCTCCAGCCAGGTTAATACCCCTTTTTTTTGCCAAGTCATAGGTACAGGTCATCACCGCCGCTGTATAACTCGCATACATGGTGCTGTTACGGTAGGCATTTTCAGGATGAAGGTCTTCCGAGCAGGCGGCACAACCTTCAGGATCTGATTCCCCGATGATTATGGGCAGGTTTTTTAAAGCAGGATATGATGAAACGATCTCAAATCCTTTGTCGATACTCCTTAGCTGGTTCCCCATATTCATCCACACCACGCCGTCGATAAGTTTTAGCGCGCCTTTGGCGTGAAAAGTTATAAAATCAAGCGGGATACCTGTTTTACCGGTAACATAGTTTTTACCGCTTGCTATATGCGTTAGAAACTTTCTTAAAAGCTCACCACCCGATTTTCCATCGGGGCTGGTTGTCTCAGGCCCGCCAATTTTTGCTGCGGGCAATGCCCGTTTAACCGCGTCGGCGGTATAGTCATATAATTTGATATACTCCTCAGGGGGTCCTTTCCAATAAAAGCTTAAATCAGGCTCGTTCCATACTTCCCAGTACCATCCTTCTACTTCGGTTTTGCCATAACGTTGCACCGAATGTTTTACCCATTGAAAAATCAGTTCTGCCCATTTTTCATAGTTTTTTGGTGGGTAGGCCCAGCCTGAGTAATGTTTCGGCTTAGTTTCAGTTAGTACCCCGGGATTAACCGATATCGCTTCCGGCATGAAGCCAATTTCCGCGAGGGGTTTCATGCCGCGCTGAACGTAGGTATCAAAAATGCTATCCACAATTTTCCAGTTGTAAACCGGTTTGCCATTAGCATCCTCCGTATAAGCATTGGTGGAACTCCATTTTAAGCCGGGTGTTCCATCTCCGCTGGTGAGCATATTGTGGGCCCTTATATTTACCCTTACCGGGCTTAAAGCGGCAATTTCGGTCAGCAATTTCTTCCCGTCCTTCATGTAGGTATAGTTTGCCTCATCGTATCCGAAAAACGTCCAGACAGGGAGTAGATTTCCCTGATTTTGCAATAAGTTTACATCTATAACTACCGGCGGCGTGCTCCCTTGTCCATAACCAGCCAATGATGCCGCGAATAACAAAACGCCGAAGAACGGCTTAAAAATGATCTTAATGCTCATATTAATGCGCTTTAAAATTCCATTTGGAATTGTCACTATTCATATCATATTTTGCAAGTGTAGGTGTGCTATCTCCGGCAGATACTAAAGCTAACTTCCCGTTCGAATTTGGAACTAACTTAGGCATTATTCTATAGGTACCATCGGTAAATTGATCAATCCGCCATAATTGCTCAGGCGCGCCGGTAAATGACGGGACCGTTATTACTTCCGCTTCGGCTGTTGCTGCCAATGCCCGGTCTGTTCCTGCTATTACTATTTTATAATATGGTCTGCCGGGATATCCTCCTGCGTCAGGAACGGCGGTAATTGTCCATTTCTGATTCGGGCGAAACAGGTAATCGCCTATTCTTACATCAATGTTTCCGGTTGGCCAGGTTTTAACTACATCCGCCAATTCCTGGGATGGAACGGGTTTCACCGGTTCATTATTATTACGATTAAATCGCATTCCACCCGGCATTCGTACAAAATCAACTCCTAATTCTAAGGCGTATCCTCTTCTTTCAGATTCAATTTCGTATGTTCCTTCTTTGAAATTATCACCTGCAACCGGCCATCCATTTTTCCAGAGCAATGGACGGATGCCTAATACACTACGGCCACTTTGATCTAAATCTGCTTCATAATGGCATGACATTTTTTGAACCCCATCACCAATTACCATACGTCCAAAATGCCCTGGGCCTATAAGTCTTTCGCCGGCAGCAACTACCATCTTACCGCCGCCTTTTAACATGTCCCTTCCCATATTATCAAGGTATGGGCCGGTTACTTTCCTGGAGCGGCCAACAACAATATTATAGGTTGAGTTTGGCCCATCGCAGCAGGTTCCGTGTGTTCCGAGCAGGTAATACCATCCATCCTGGTACATCAAATCGGTGGCTTCGCAATCAATTGCAATATTCCTTGGTTTATTACCTTCAACACGTTTTCCGGTCGTGGGATCAAGTTCTACCAGGCGAATGAACCCAAAATAGGTGCCGTATGATAACCATAACCGGCCATCGGTTGGATCCAGGAGAAATCCGGGGTCTATGGCATCATTATCCTCTATCCCATCCGACGAAGTAACTACCACCGGTTCCGAATATTTAAAATCGGGAGATTTTGGATCAAGCGTTTTATTCCACATGGTAAGTATTCTCCCGTTGTGCCCGCCTGCTAAGCCGCCCCCCGTTGCGCCATAGGCTATCAGGTAGCGGTCACCAATTTTTACTACGTCAGGGGCGGCCCCTCCGCCGGGTCTTACTGCGCCGCCGTTCCATGTCCATCCATCCTCCGACATTAATCCGCCACCGCCTGTGCCGAATGTGTAATATTTCCCTTCACATTCCATGATTGTTGAAGGATCATGTATAAACGGTTTCCCTACTTGTGCTACCGCCAGCCGGGTAAAACACACTGACAACAGCGCTGTTGCGCCCAGTATTTTAATTCTTAATTTCATAATAACGCTCATTTCCATAGCTATTAAACAGGATGATCAAAAAACTTCATTTACTACTAATAGTGATATCTTTTACCGGCTCTCCGTTTTCATCCAGGAAGCGGACACAGAAATCACTCATACCAGGGCCGTTGATTACTGCTCCGCGTACAATATTCTGTCCTTTGTTAAGTGTCAGGCGTGCCGAGGTACAATCATCCATTACCATACGCCTGTCTCCGGAAAGGATCACGGCTTCCTTCCCGTTTAGCCACCACATTGATCCTGAATTTGATCCTACTGCCAATCTTACATTTTTTATTTCCCGCGGGCTGTTAACTATGGTTACTGCCCAAAACAAGACGCCGTATGTCTGCTTTCGTAATCCATAGGCTAAACGAAACAGTTTGACATTGAAGTTTGCGGTCTCCAATGCATGCCACGTTAGCTCCTGTTCGCCGACTTTTACTTTTTCTCCGTCGTTCGGAATAACAGTAAATTGGTTTGGGAAATACCCGGTTGTAAATGCTGTTCGCAGGTAGCTATCTGTAAAAACAGTATTGCCGCGGATGGGTTTGTTAATTGGCTCCAGGAGTAACCACCGTTGAATGAAACCTTCGGCGTCCGGTGTCTTTTTCTTTGTTGTGGCCGGAGTAAAGTATGGTGCGATGCTTCTTGTCGTATCGCTATTGGAGCTGCTATTAATTTTGCCCCCTGTTGTAGCGGAACGTCCCTGTAACCCCAATCCTGCCAGAATTACAAGGCCTGCCGCTGGTAACAATGCTTTGCGTTTAATTTTCATAATAGATTTTTACAGTTTCTAAGATTGTTTTTGTAACTAAACTCGTATTGAAACGATTACTTCTCAAACTTATACATCGTTTGAGTTTTATACGTCTGACCAGATTTTAGTGTAGTGGTTGGAAACTGCGGTTGGTTAGGCGAATCGGGGAAATGCTGGGTTTCCATGGCGAACGCTGTGCGATGTTCGTCTTTTTCGCCATATTTCATGGTGTTAGCACCGCCCATAAAGTTGCCGCTGTAGAATTGTATGCCGGGCTCTTCGGTATAAACCTTCATCACAATGCCGGTTTTATCGCCTTTAACTGTGGCTACAGGGGTAGCAAAACCGTGCTTATTTAATACAAAATTATGGTCATAACCCTTGCCGTTTTTAATCTGTTTGCTGGTATCGTTTATATGGGCACCGATCGTGGCCGGCATTGTGAAATCAAATGGTGTGCCTTTTACTGTTACAATTTTCCCTGTAGGTATCAGCGTTGCGTCAACCGGAGTATAATTATCAGCATCCAATTGCACTGTATGATTTAATATAGTACCGTTGCCTTCGCCATTCAGGTTAAAATAACTATGGTTGGTAAGATTCGCCACGGTTGTTTTATCAGTAGTAGCTTCGTAGCTGATCCTGACAGCGTTATTATTAGTTAATTTATAAACTACTTTGACACTTAATGTACCGGGATAACCTTCTTCCATATCTTTGGAGACATAGGTCAATTCCAATGTTTGGCCGTCTATTTTTTTTGCGTCCCAAACTTTACGGTCAAACCCTTCTTTACCGCCATGCAGACTGTTGGGCCTGTTGTTGATAAACAGCGAATAATCCTTGCCCTCCAAGTTAAAATGCCCTTTTGCGATACGATTGCCGTAACGCCCGATAGTTGCTCCATAATAGCTTGAGCCAGCTTTAATGTAGCTTTCTATACTGCTGCAGCCAACTACTACATCTACCATCTTACCGGCACGATCAGGCACTAACAGGCTCACTAAACGGCCGCCATAGTTGGTAATTGCGGCTTCCATCCCGTTTTTGTTTTTCAGAACAAATAAATGGGTTTGTTGCCCCTGAATGGTTTTTTCAAAGCCTGAATCGGCGGGCAGCTTTCCGTAAATAACGCTATCTTTTATAGATTTTGTTATGGTTGTTTTATTGGCCGATTGGTTAAAGGCGACAAGCGTGGCTGCACTGGCAGTTAGCAGGGTCAGAGATAAATATCTTAAATTCATTTTATAGTTATTAATTTGTTTTTATTAGTTACCGAAGCTCAGTTATAATTATTAGTTTATGATACCAATAGAAAATTATTTAGCCCAACCTACACCTTCCGGCGAACGCCTCCATTCGAAATAAGCATCCAATACCTTCAGCGACGCCGCGCCAGGAACAGGCCCGGTATGTGGGGATTGGGAGAAGTACATCACAACAGGGTAGGCGGCGCTATACGCGGGCCAGTTGGGTTCTCCGGAGCCATTGGGGTCGCCATATTTTGCAAAGTTTGTCCAATAGGTTCTCATTGCGTCGGAAATGTCGAGATCTGTTTTAATTGTTTGTGCACGTGAGGTATCAAGGGTACCGAATACATAGGCTACCTCCTGTCCATGGGGCGATCCATAGCCCGCACGGGGTGAGCCTTCCGGATATTCCGGATGCTGATCAAAATAATAATAAAAAACCTTCGATTTGCCTTTTTTTGCCTGCAGGCTTGCCCAGCTCCATGTATGCCATCCAAAGGCGGCGTCGCGGGACAGATCACGGGCGGTTTTTGCGACGGTGCCCGTACCGGGAGGGTAGGCTTTAATGAGTTCGTCGGCGAACTTACCATAGCGTTTTTTTACCGCGGCGAAATAACCTTCCGGGGTTTTGGATGGTGAAAAACTGGCGCCCTCATCGGAGTTGTAACCTACGAGTATAGGCGTTTCGTTATATTTTCCGGCTTCATAAAGTTTGTATTGGTCATCGGGTATCACCCAGCCGTCAACGATTGGCCATGCCAGCCCGCGTATCGCCGGCAGCTTATCGGCATCTACTTTTCGCAAATCGGCAATGGATGAGAACCCCGCTCCTTTAACATAACTTTCACCAGCAGCTTCCGCATCATGCAGGCTTTTCATATTTTCACCCGGAAATGTTGTGGGCCGTGTGGGCCCAAATGAGCCGCCGCTTTCGGAAATAGCCCCCTCGAACAGCCCTTTAGCCAGGGGGCTTGTGCATAACATACTCACCGCTATACCTCCGGCCGATTCACCGAATATGGTAACTTTATTGGGATCCCCGCCAAAAGACGCTATGTTTTCTTTGATCCATTTAATGCCTGCGATCATATCCAGCAAACCATAGTTTCCTGAAACATGATTGGGGTTCTCGGCACTCAGTTCAGGGTGTGCCAAAAACCCAAGCTGGCCAACCCGGTAGGCTATGCTTACCAGCACCACCCCTTTTTTAGCCAGCTTTTCGCCGTTATAAGTTGGTTCAGCGGTCCCTCCAAAGTTAAAACCCCCGCCGTATATCCATACAAGAACCGGAACTTTATCGCCCGGAGAATTTGCGGGCGTCCAAACGTTAAGGTACAGGCAATCTTCGCTTTTGCCCGAAACCGGGTTGCCGCCCTGCATGGGTTCCGGGGCAAATTTATAGGCCAGGCGTACACCGTCCCATTTTTTTGCGGGCTGCGGGGCTCGCCAGCGCAGGTCTCCAACAGGTGGCGCAGCAAACGGAACGCCTTTGTAAATGGTCAGCCCATTTTGAGTAGTTCCCTGCAATAATCCCTCTTTCACCTTAACGGGTGCAGGTTGAGCTTTAGTAAATTCGCCGGAAAATGCCAAAGCGAGCAAAAAAATCAGATTTCTCATACAGGGTTATTATTAGTTTTTATTTGATAATTTCCATCACGTAAACTTTTAGCGTTAAAAAGCATGCTCACTATTCCGGATCCGTTATTTTATAACCCAGCAGAGCCAGCATTTTTTCGCCATACCTTTTTCCAAGTATTCTGGCACCCTCCACGGCGAAATGCAGGTGGTCGCGGTTGCCCGGGCAGCCGGCCGACGAAATAATATAGGAATTCGGAATGACATCGGGCAGGGTCGCGATGATCTTATTCATGCTGGCGCAAGCGCCGCCCTGGTCGGCGTTTACCAATTCACCTGCAAGCAGGGGAACTTTTCCGGGCTTAAGATTTAAATCTTTGACCAGGTTGTCATAAATGCCATTTACTTTTTTAGTCCAGAGCGTGTCGTTCGTGTTTGACTCTCCCTGGTGCAGCAAAATACCTTTAATGGTACCGGTTTTCTGCGCTATTTTTGCCAGTTCTACCAACCTGGCATAAGGGCTTCCGCCATATTCACCGGCGATATTTTTCATCCAGCCGGGAGCTGTTGCCAGGTAGGTTTGATAGCTGTCTTTTTCAAAGATCTCGATTTTTGCCCCGGCAACTGAAACATTGACAATGCCGATCTTTATTTTTTTCTTGAGCTTAGCCGCGAGGGTTCGCCCAAAATAGTCTGCAGGAGTTAGTCCTGTTTTGCACCTGCACAATGGCGGAACAGCGGTATACCAGCGATCTTTTATCCGGCCCTTATCCGGGCAATCTACAGCCTGCAATACCCGGAAGCGGCTATCAATCCCCGAAGTATCCTGCGGGTCAAAACGGGCGTTACCCTCCATGCTCGACTGGCCAAAGCAAAGAGATATGTAAAATTTGCGGCGCTGGGAAAAGCTTTGCATGCTTAACAAGCTAAGCGTTATAATGGCAATGAGTCTAAATCTTATTTTCATCGATTAATTTCTTCGTGCGTAAGTTTAAGGATAGCATGCTGTAAATCTTTGATGTTTTATACCCTGCCCGCAACCAGGCAGGGTACAAAACATTGTTGGTAATTTTTTTGCCGCTTGTTAGTTTTTGAATATCAGGCTTGCAAACTGGTTTAAAGACCTCCTCCACGACTGCCATTCGTGTGCGGTGCCTGGTGATTCGTAATAAACTTGTTTAATGCCTGCTTTTTGCAACGCGTCATGAAATCCGTTTACCATGGTTCGCATCCGTGCCGGCTCAGCGGTACCAATACTTAAGTAAAGTACTTTTACTTTTTTGTTAAAAGCATCAGCATCGGCAAATACCCCGTTATACATTTTGGTTATGTCTGTACCTGGCTGCATAAAACCTGCACCGCTAAAGCCACCTATATAAGCGAATTTGTCGAGATTGGTCATCGTTGTCTGGAAGGTTTGAAAGCCCCCCATGGAAAGCCCCGCCATCGCCCGGTGATCGCGGTCGGTAATTGTCCTGAACTTCTTATCGATCATCGGAATAATTTCCTTCACCAGCACATCCGGGAAAACGTTGCCCCCCATTCTTCCCGGACCGGCAGTGTTGTCGACCGGTTTCGTAGGATCGATGGCGTACCCCCTGTCCATCACCACAATCATCGGTACCGCTTTTTTCCCGGCTATAAGATTGTCCAGTATAAAATTCATTTTACCCTGAGTTGGCCAGCCGGTTTCGTCTTCGCCGGCTCCGTGCTGCAAGTAAAGCACAGGATATTTTTTCGCCGGGCTTTCATCGTAGCCCGGCGGCGTATAAACGTTAGCCCTTCGCCAGGCCCTGGTTATACCCGAGTAATAATTAACCGACCGCACCTCGCCGTGAGGAACATCTTTTGCAGTATAATAATCGCCGTCAGGATCAGGAATATCTATG